>VGVX01000074.1 GCA_016873845.1 Ignavibacteria bacterium | reverse complement strand
ATGCCAGAACATTTAACAAAAGAAACATTTTTAGAAAAAGTATTTAATTACGAACAAAATAAAGATTGGAAATTCGAAGGTAAGATTCCTGCTTTGATAGATTTTTATGCCGATTGGTGCGGACCCTGTAAAATGATCGCTCCGATTCTTGAAGAGCTTGCCGAGGAATATAAAGGACAAATAAACATTTACAAAGTGGATACCGAAGAAGAAAGAGAATTAGCCGGAGCATTCGGAATCAGAAGCATACCCTCGTTACTTTTTATTCCAATAAACGAACAACCTCAGATGGCTGCAGGCGCATTACCAAAAGACGCATTGAAAGATATTATTGATAAAGTTTTACTGAAAACTGAAACCGTTAATTAAAAGTTTTCACATAATAGATTCCAACCTTCATTAGTTAAAATCAAAAGTTGGAATCTTTGCTTGATCCTATTTGCAATTTGTCGGAAATCTATCTCATCAAAATCATCTTCTTCGTCTCCACAAACGAACCGGCACGTAATTGATAATAGTAGACACCGCTTGACAATGCGGAATTCGGAATGGTTCGGCGGTGCTCACCATAAATTCGGAATGTGGAGTTGTGAACACCAGGTTCTTTAATTTCATCCACAAGCGTTTCAACCTCTCTTCCCAGCAAATCGAACACTTTAAGACTAACATGACTGACTGCTGAAAGCCGATAGCTGATAACTGTACTCGGATTAAACGGATTCGGATAATTTTGATAAAGTACAAATCCAGATGGATAAACAGTTTGTTCTTCGACATTTGTAGTAACCGAATCGCCGCGGATGATCAGTCCCCACTCAGTTAATGTTCCGATTTCACCTGAGGCACGATCATAAACAATTACAATCCAATTCCCTTTTGCATTCATTCCGTTGAGTGAAGTTAAATCAGTTGTATCAGGTTTGAAAGTCCCCACAGCCAGAGAAGAATCAATCAACTGGAAATTTGAAAAAGAAAGAAATGCTTCTTGATCTAAAATGATGTTTGGGTTTTTTGCATTTGAAAATTTTGTGTTCAAACCGGGGCGAAAGAATAACTGAAACGTTAGTTTGCCTGGCGGGATAATCCTGAATTCCAGATCACTAATCCGATTATGGTTCGCTTTAAATACAATATTCAAATCTTTTATGAATATATCTTCACTAATTGTTAATGTATCCCTAATACCAAAAAGATAGTTATCCCGAATTTGCTTATTCGGTTGATTTGTATACATTTTTCCTTTATTAATGTTTATCGAATTGAAACCAGAAGATGGAAATGAAATTCGATTCTGATTGCTGGAATTGTCGACAGCAGTAATTCGATAATCTACTTTATCCCCCTCTTGAAGTGATATTGGATCCAAATTCATTTTGTAATAGTAAATGTCATCTTGAAAAAATTTCATTTCAGATTTTAGGAGTGTACCTGAATTAATTCTATGTTCTATGATGATGGAATCCAAACCAATATTGTCTGAAACATTTGCAAAGATCCATTGAGGAGTATCGTACCGAGTAATCTGAAGATTGTGCGAATGTATGACTACTGGTGCTTTTGTATCAGGTCCTATATAGTATTCAAAAGGGACAGCTGGAGCTGACTCAGGATAAAAAGAATAATTTCCAAGTGAATCATAAATGCTCATGTAATAACTCACATCTGTGTCAAGCGGGAATGATGGGATAGTCGCTGAATACTCATCGGGATTTCCAGTTGGATTCATTTTTTGTGAGATATAATTTCCGCTGCCAGTCTTGTAAAATAATTTAAGCGAATCGGAAATTGCGAGACTCAATTCTCTTATAACTTTTGCAGTGATAATTTTTTGTGATGGAGTTTCCGTATCGCGAATGGGTGTGTGGGTGAACTCTGCTGTTTGAAAAGGTGAAACTTTAATTTTGTATGGAAAATTTCCAGCTGTGATTGAAGTAACAATTGGAATTATTCCAAGATACTCGATCTCATTTAATTTTTTTGTAATGATATAATCAAAGCTGTTTCCAGCAGATAAATCGAAAGTCCGCAATTCCATTGTATTGTTCTTGTATTTGATCAACAATTGAATGGATTGATTCCCAGCTGGTGTCCCAAAGTAACTAACTCGAATAAATTTGTTCAAACTAAAATGTGAATAAGATAAATAATTTGCAGAGACAAAAGATAATTCACATCCGCTCGAACTATCAGGCAGTGATTTTCTATCTCTGCAAAGAAACGATGTAGGATAGAAAGCCGCTTCTTTATATGTAGGAAGCAAAGTTGTAGCACGTGTTCCGGAAAGAAAATTCCAAGTGAAATATTCTTTTAATCCTTTCACAAAAGTGGAAGAATAGGTTTTTAGTATTTCATCAAAAGTTGAATAAATATTTTCAGAAGGATTTGTAATTCTTCGATTCCAGATATTTTTATTCGACTCAACTCCATGCTTTTGTGAAATGTAATGCAGCCATAGACAATCTTCATAGCCGGAACCATTATTGAATGCTCTTCCTGGAGTAAGAAGATGCGAGCTCCCGAGATAATTGTAATAATCGTTCACCTGATCGTATCCGATATCTTCCATCCAGGTTGCATCCATTTCGATGAACCAGCCGGGCTCATTCCAGTTGTTATAAACAATTTGCAGAGCGTGTTTAAATTCATGAATTGCTGTTGCTTTTGCTGCACCTTTTTGATTCCCTTCAGGGTCAGTATTCGAAGGAAAAGTAAGAAAAGTATTATGCATTACTATTCTAGTTGCTTTCCCACCAATTGGCATGCAGTAGCCGTAGTAGTCCATATTCTCAAATCCTATTTGATACTTCCCAGCACCAATTGGTGGTGCCAAAAATCCAAGCGTATCAATCGAATATTTCCATGAGTAGTCAAAATAATCCGCAATCCACTCGACAAAATCCGGGACTCCGTTAGTATTCCCATCTGCGGAAGGGACAGCATGAGCGCCGCTTGTTGAATATGTCAGCTCAAATTTTCCAGATGGAGAAAAGTAGGTTGCAAGTATTTTTGTCTGTAAAAATGGCCTCTCTATATATGACTCGATTAAATCAACACTTCCCTTGGAGAGATATTCTTTATTTTGATAAAATTGCTGAATAAACTCTGTTCCGCATTTACCAGGATTATCATTTTCGAAATTATACCTTGTATCAAGTTTCGATTTATCAAATCCATAATAAAACTTTTGAAGCAATGCTTGTTCAAGAGTGAGTTTGCCTGAAATAAAATCTTGCTGGATTGAATTCAATCCTTTTGATAATTCCTCAGCACTTGCTTCAAACGTAAAGTTCACGAGAAATGCAGTTAAAAATAAAAAGTTGAAATAGTTGAACAATATTTTCTTCATAATCTTCCTTAAGATTCATAAATAAAAACGGTTACCCTTCGATAACCGTTCAATAACTTTGCGATATTAAAAAAAGAAATTTACTTTATCAAAGCAATTATCTTAGCAGCATCATTTTCTTCGTTTCTACACGAGAACCGGTTCGAAGTTGATAAAAGTAAATACCACTGGGCAATGGAAAATGATCCGTCAGCTGACGGATGGAAAATGGAAAATGATAAAATCCCGCATCTTTAATTTCATCAACAAGAACTGTAACTTCCCTTCCTAGTAAATCATAGACTTTGAGCGTAACATGACTGACAGCTGAAAGCTGATAGCTGATAACTGTACTCGGATTAAACGGATTCGGATAGTTCTGATATAGAATGAATTTAGCCGGCTGATTCTGTTCATCTTTAACTCCAACTGGACCGTAAGTGTTCAGCGAAAAATTAGATGCAGCAGAAAATTCGATTGTTAATTTTTTTTCTGTGAAATTGTACGAGTAGGATACAATATGATCTCCGACGAATCCAACTGGTGAGTGTTCAAGTAATAATTCCACTATCGATGCTGCACTTGAATATCCTGAATGATTGGCAGAATCGATTTTCTGAAAAGTGAAATCAATTTTTTTATTTGAACGGAATAAATCGTCTGTTCCAAATCTGAAAACCGAACCGCTATCAACAAAGATTTGTCGAACCGTATTAGTATTATCGAATGAGAAATGAAATAAGATTGCGTTCGTTTTCAAATCTTTACTCAAACCAGAAGTCGAAGCTGTTATGGTTCTTTCTGATGTGTCTTGTTTTGCTGCTGCTAAGTCGATAAAATTTCCGTCTACAGTTTTTAAGATAGAAAAATTCGGATGTGATAAAGTAGAAATACTTGGTCCTGATCCCTTATATGGAAATAATGTCGAAAGAAAATGTGTGTTGTTAACACTATTTTTATGAACCAGCATTGTTGTATGATTTTCCGTAGAATCATAATTAAACTCATGTTTATTCATTAAAGTTGAATAACTGCTTGCACCTCCATTTGCTGTTACATGAGCCAAAAGAGTTGCATCATTTTTGGTCCATCTTCCCTGGTGATTAATAAAATCAGAAACGAATACACCTTCGGTTGTGCCGCCTTCTAATCCGTATCCATGAAGCTGCCAGGTAAAATTATGGGATGCTGAAGATTTTAGAAAATCACAAATAATAAAATATTTATCTCTCACAAAAAGAGCTTTGCGGAGAATATCGGTTTCTAGATAATTGGTTCGCGCTTCTCCGTAATCGAGCATTTTTGTATCAAACGTATTTTCGATGAAACCATCGGCATCATTTGGATTTCCGGGTACGCCAATCGGAGGACCTGCACCATCGACAAGTATCATATTGTGATTTGTTGCATTCCCAACTTCTTCTCTACGATTATATTTTACATAACCCGGATCAAGCGCTAATAACTGTTCATGAGCATAAATTATGAAACTCGTTACATCGGCATGATTATGTCCGCCTGTGCTTTTAGCATTTCCATTTTCTGCTAAGATGTGCATGTAAGTTGCTGAAGAATCCCACGATGATCTGAACACTAAGCTTCCAGCATCTGGCAATGCTTGAAAAAGTTTTTCGTTCGTTTGTGTGAATGGTAAATTTGCCGCAATGTAATTTGCCCTCATATCTGTACTCGATGAACGGAGCTGACCGGATAGCGAATTGCTTGCAGAAATATTTCCGATATAAAGAGGCCAGTGATATTTCGATTTACCAGTTATTGCTAATTCCGGCATCGATTCATTTATAAAAGTATCATCAAGCGCGGGATATCTTCCATCGGGCATTTTAATTTTTACTATCCAATCGTAAAGCAGATCGTAATTTGGATCGAAGAATGGATTACGGACTGTACTTGAATTTCCCAAATATGAAAATGAATATGAATTATCCGGAAGAAAATTTCCAAGCGCTCGAATAAACGGCAGACAATTCAAAAAAGCGTATCTAAAATAATGCGGACCTTCGGAATAACCAGCTACGACGGCGGGCTCTGATACCCTTTCTACATCTTTCCAAAGTACATTATCCATATTCCAGATTGAAGCATTGATCCAATTAACAGGCTGAAAATTAGCATCTTCACTTGTCGCATGATTCAAAACTACAGCAGCAAATCCGAGTGCAGCCGCCGCCATAAGTGCATGATTGTTTTTCACATAACCGAAAAATGTAAATCCAAAAACCTGTTTAACAGCAGCTTCTTTATAAAGATTTCCAGCAAAGGTTTGCAGTTTGCTTTTTGCTATTGTTAATAACAAATCAGCTACACCAGCACCTCGTAAGAGATCATATGCCGAGAAAAAATCGATCATCTCTTTTGTCCGCCACTGCCATTGCTCATATCCGCTTGAAAGTCCAAACGCTTCAACATTAGTATTGATATTGTCGAGTATTGATATCGTCTTCGTGATCAAATTGTTTCTTTCACTTGGCGGAAGATCAACAATATTCCCGCTTGAATCTTTTTTCTCCATCAATACAACAAATGCAGCATTTTTAGCAATATGTCCACGTTCCATGCGGTCACTTGTTGTTGAATTCCCAAGAGGAATTTCCGAAACAGCAGAATTATAAACTCTTTCGAATAGATATTGGATATGTGGAGTTGTTAATGAAGTGCGGACATTTGAAATCTCTGAAGATTTAAGAAGAGTCCTAGGATATGAAAGAGCAGCACCAGCTGGATCCCAGCTGCCAGTTTGACAGAGTGAAATATTAATAGAGAACAAAACAAGAAAAATCAGAAGAGTTGTTATGCACTTGAACATAATTTACACCTTCGGATGTTATTATTATTTTATTAAAACTTTTTCCTTTACCTCGCTTCAAAATTATTCAATTCTTAAAACAAAAAAAGGCGGAATTTCTTCACTTTAACAAAATTATTTCATTAATACTAATTTCTTCGATGCTGAAAATTCTCCAGCTTTTAGTTGATAAATATATATACCGCTTGTCAATGGAGAATTTAGAACTTGTCTGTCGCTTGGGATGATTGAGAATTGAGAATTATATTTTCCAAGCTCTTGAATTTCGTTAACAAGTACTGCTATCTCTCGTCCGAGCATATCATAAACTTTGAGAGTAACATGGCTGACTGCTGAAAGTTGATAGCTGATCACTGTACTCGGATTAAACGGATTCGGATAGTTTTGGAATAAAGCGAATTCGCTTGGGATAAAATTCTGAGTAATTCTCAATTTATTAATTGCAGAATTTGAAATTGTTATTTGTTCACCAGCAGTAAGTTTAGAATTAACTATTTTTCCATCAACGAGATCAGTAATTACAAATTCTGAATTGCTGTTCTCAATTTTGAGTGTTATAGGATAATTCATACTGTTCAGATTAATTATTCCTTTAATGCTGCTCAAATCACTAATAAACGAATTATTATCGAAGCGAACATCGAAAACTCCGGCGGGGGGGATTGGCGGTAATTCTAAACTTGTTCTCATTTTATCATGCGAAATGTAAAGTACTCGAACTTCACCAGCAGCATTTGTGAAAATCAATTTTGTCAATTCATTAAGACTAGGCAATTCTTGATTCGTAGATTGGATTTCTTTTGAGAGTGTCGTTGGCATTGTCATTGTTCCAGTGGCACTAACTTTCACCCAGTAGCTCTTTCCTTTTTCAAGAGTAGTCGCAGTTTGATAACCACTGTTGTAACCATAGAAGGGAGAAGTAATAATTCCAGAAGGATTTGTAGTAACATTTGCTGCAGGAATATCGACATGCAAAGGTCCAACAATATTCCAACCTGATGTCACATTCACAGTAATTGAAGATTGAGGTGTACCAAAAATACTCTTAGTTTGTGCAGATGGGAACTTCAACCAAAATCCTTTTCCGAGCACGGCTGTAGTTCCGATTGTATATCCGACATCATAATAGTAAGCATTCGAGGTTGCTTCTGAAAATAGACTTGTAAATTCCATGTTTGCAGCTGCAACTGGAACACTCATCAAGTTCCAACCAGAAAGAATATTGATCGAAGCCGATGAACCGGTTTGTTCCGCTACAGAATATGAAAATGTAGGGCCGGTACTGCTTGAGACGACAGCGATACAAAGTCCTGCATAATCAAGATTATTATTGGCAATTGGAATTAAATAATTCCCATCATTATCCGCATTAAGGGAAATTTCCGCTGATTGCACTTGCCCGGCATTTGTGCGAGTTACAACCGAAACTTTGAAAACGTGCGGCGAGTTTGCTCCATTGAAAGATATGTACAGACTGTTAGAGTTGGCTACTGGATTTAACCGAATGAAGTTCGCAGAATATTTCGTTATTGTACAATTTGTTGAATTATGCGGATAAGTTGTTACGGTTCTGCAGAGTGAAGCTAGTGGATAGGCAGTTGCTTCACCATAAACTGGATGAGTTGTGGTCGCTCTGGAGTTCGTTAAAAAATTCCAGACAATATATTCACGAAATGCATCGTTGAATGTCGTGCTGTAGAATGATGAGAGAACTGTATTAAATGTTGTGAACATATTTTCACCGGGATTAGTTTGGCGCCGCAGCCAAATTCTTCGATTCAAAAGATTGTTATTTTTTTCACACAAGTAGAGCATCCAATTGCAATCCTCATAACCCTGCCCAGCATCGAGTGAAGCACCTGGTGAAGTGAATGGTGAACCTGAGCTTGTTATATAATTGTAGTAATCATTTGTTGCATCGTAGGCAATGTCTTCCATCCAGGTTGCATCAAGCTCAATAAACCATGGTGGATCACTCCAATTTGCATACATGATTTGATGTGCATGTTTAAATTCATGGGCAGCAGTAACCTTTGCAGCACCTTTTTGCTGACCTTCCGGATCGGTATTTGGGGGGAAACCAAGAAAGTTATTATGCATTACAATTCTCGTTAATTGCCCGGACACAACTTCCGTATAACCATAAGCCCCCATTGATTCGAATGAGATGGCATACTTGCCTGTACCGATTGGCGGAGCTAAATATCCCATCGTATCGATTTGATGTGCCCAAGAATAATCAAAATATGAAGCGATCCATTCAACATAATCCGGAATACCGTTCGAATTTCCATCTGCAGCCGGAACTCCATTCGTTCCGGTAGTTTCATAAGTGAGTCGAAATTTCCCGCCAGGAGAATCATAAATTGCTAATGGAGTCAGCGGTTCTTTCGGGAAGAGATATTTTTCGATTAATGCAATATCTGATAAAGAAAGTTTTTCTTTGTTCTGATTAAATTCAATTATCATCTCAGTTGCACACTTCGCAGGATAATCATTTGCAAATTTGAATTGAGAATCCAATTTGTCTTTATCGAATACAAAGAAAATTTTATTCATCAAATAATCACGGAAAGAAATTTCTCCCGATTTATACTTTTGATGAATCAGCTCAATGCCCTGTGATGAAAATGAATGTGCAGCAATAATTTCAGTGAAAATTAAAATTGCACAAAGTGAGATTATGCTTCTTATCGTGATTTTCATACTTCTCCCCTTTTCTAATAGAATTTTTGAGTTTATGATAGTAATATTTTTCTTCTATCGCAAAAGGAAATATTACAAAATTGAATTACTTTAGCACAATCATCTTCTTCGTCTCGACATATGAGCCTGCTCGTAATTGATAGAAATAAACTCCACTTGAGAATTGAGAACTAGTCTGCCGCCAGGCCTGATTGAGAACTTGTCTGTCACCAGGCATGATTGAGAATTGAGAATTGTAGCTCCCGGCTTCTTTAATTTCATCAACAAGTGTTGCCACTTCTCTACCAAGAATATCATAAACCTTTAATGAAACATGACCATTAACCATTAACTGATAACGAATAACCGTCTCCGGATTGAATGGATTCGGATAGTTTTGGTAAAGTTTAAAATCGGAAATCGATTCGGATTCATTTTTCACTGATGTTGGTTTTATACATTTTGCTTTAAAAGCTAAGTCCCAAAATATCGACGGAACACTGATATTCAATGTATCCGGGATCGAAGAAAGTGTGTCTGTTTTTAAGATAATTCCAGAATGACAATCCCACCAATCAATTTGGTAAAATCCTGGAGTTATCAAATTGGGAATTTTAATTTGCCCGTTAAAAATTATTGCCGGAGGAGTTGGAAGATCTCGTAAATGCCGCCAATTATAATTTCTATTGTGAATCCAACCGATGATTTCAGTATTTCCCTTCAATGCGTATGAACGAATTCCACCGACGAAATTCGTAAAAACATATTCAGCAATTCTCATCCAATCTACACCTTGATTATCAACTAATATTTGATGACTTCCAGCCGGAACACTTATCGAATAAGTTACATTTACACTCGCAATCTGATCGATTTTCTTCACTCCATCTAACCAGATTTGAATTCGCGGTGAAATCCCGATTGCATTTCCGATAATCACTTTAAATTCTCCTGGCTGAGAATAGGTTACATGAAATGTTGGTGGATTTCGATATTGTGTATTATAGACGTTTCCATATAAAAACTTACTTAGATTAATCGCAGTCGGATTAATATTCCCGTCAGAGTTGATGTCAAAATTATTCTCAGGACCTTTTCCCCATTTTGGATAAGCAGGAGCAATTTGAAAATCGGATTTGGTGCTCGCGAATGTTAATGGTTTTACTGGAACAAAATTCTCTGCTAGAAAATTTGTACCCCTTAAGAATTCAGAAACTGGTTTGAAATGGTGAAACAGTCCTTTCGGATCAATATAATTTTCCCATGACCAAGTCGACGCAGTTCCAAACGCACCCGACATCACTGATGCCCAAAGAGAATTGTGAAAGTTTATTCCATTAGGATCATTAACTACCGCCCAAGGTCCAAGCTCCAAAAAATCGTACTCCCCAATTGAGACTGGTTTACCGAAATCGCTCAGATACAGTGCAGTCAAATCGACTTGTGCTGACTGCATATCAGTTGTCGTATTGTAATGATGAATTTGAGTGTAATCAAAAAGAGGTGAACTCCATATATTCGAATCTAAAAACTCATTTGCATAGCTTGTTGTTAATAACTTTTTATATGGATCAATTAATTTAAAAAATTGAGCCATTTCAAGATGCCAGCTTGAAATCTGTGAACGATAAACATCGAAGCTATCGGTGTGATCAACTTCATTAAATAATTCCCAAGAAACAAGATTTGGCGAATATCCCCATCGTGCATTTATATATCGAACTCTTCTTTTAAAAAAATCTTTCGCCGATGAATTGGAAAAGAACTCCCAAGGTTTACTGCATGGGCCTCCATTAATAGTGTTATATGGATTATCATTCCATTCAGGATTAATTGTTGAGGAAAACTGTCCATGTGGGATTAAACATAGCTGCACATAAATATTTTTTTGCTCTGCATAATCGAGGAGCCAATCAAGTTGAAACGCCCGGTCTTGACGGTTAGAATAATTCCCAAGTCCTGTATTTTTCCATTCTAAAGCAAAAGCATTTTCACTCATCCAAACTCGGATGAAATTTGCACCATTGTTGGAAAGCGAATCTAACCATCTTTGATATGAAAATGTTTTTTCAGGATACTCGTACCAGCCGAGATTCAATCCAACCGCAAAGAAATTTTCGCCATTTTCAAATTTAAAATATTTATTGCTGCCAAGCCGGATAAAGCCTTTCTTATCTGATGCAAGGCATAAAAAATTTTTCTGCTGAGTAACCGTGCTGCCGGAAACGTCAGTACAAGAAATCGTGTATGTCCATGGTCCGGTTTCATTCGGTGTGAATCTAATTTTCCAATGTGGTGAGCCATTTACTGCAAGAGTTTCAGGCGGGCCCGTCCTAAAAAAATCTTGATAATAAAATCCTAGAGCCGTATAGGTTTTTCCTGAAGGGGAAACGAAATCTGCCCTTAAATTTAGTTCAGTTGGATTATATGGATTTGAGAAAGATGCGGTTAGATCAATAGTTAGTTCAAACTTTTTATACAGCAAGACCGAATCGCTGTTTGAGAGAACAGAATTGATAATTGGATTAGAAGACACACTCGAGCAGAGAGTAAGAAATATTAAAATTAACATTGCAGTAAAACGATGCTTCACACTTTTATGGATCATTCTATAAATAATCAATTTCTTTTGTTCATTTTAAAGCTATTACATTAAACAATCAATGTTTCAAAACTTTTTCTGCTCTTTGCATATTGACTCTAAGGACAAGAAAACAAATATTTTACATATAAGTGATTTTTTTTATATTCAGCACAAAAAAAAGATGACAATTACAAAAGGAGGATCGCATGCTATCAGTTAAAAACATATTAGAAAAAAAGGGTAACAAGGTTCATTCTATTTCGCAAAATGAAACTGTTTTCGAAGCATTGAAACTAATGAGTGAAAAAGGAATTGGTGCTGTACTTGTGATGGAAAATGA
>VGVX01000073.1 GCA_016873845.1 Ignavibacteria bacterium | reverse complement strand
TTGGTTGTCTTCAGAATTTTCCATTTCTTTTTCAAGAATTCCATCTAATTCATTCTTAATCTCTGCATGAGAAAATTGAAGTGAGGTTTGTTCTTCTTGATTAGTAGATTTCCACAAGTCGTATATTGTTCTGTTCATGTTCATTCCGACAAGAATTCTAATTTTTTCATTTTTTTCAAGGGCTTTGAAAATAGAATGGAAACCGCTGATGTAGAAATATCCAACAAGGCAATCAAAGAAACGGGAATCATTGATTAAAACTTCGAATCTTTGTTTTAAGTTTTGTTCACTTTCATTGATGATAAAAGTTAAATCCGATGTTTTCCCCATGTATAATTCCTAATTCTTAAATCATGATTATCATAAAGATAGTTAATCCTTGAGATTAAATAAATAAAGGATTGAAGTAAAATCTCCGGTCGGTATTGCTGCTATTTAAAAAATAGTTACAGTAAAAAAACTTATGCTTTTGGGGAAAGAAAGATTAAAAAGTTTGTCGGGGTGAGTGGATTCGAACCACCGACCTCCTGGTCCCGAACCAGGCGCTCTAACCGGGCTGAGCCACACCCCGATGAGAATGAACAATCAATAATGTATAATTGAGAACTAGAAAATTTACATAGCAAATATACAAAAATTTTTGCGGTAGGATAGGGGAAAAATTAAACGTGTTCTGTAGCCGGTTTCAATGTAAAATAAACCCGTGTCCATTCACCTTCTTCGCTTGCGATCCAGAGATGCTCGCTATGCTTATCGATTATTGCTTTGCAAATTAAAAGTCCCAATCCGATTCCTTTTTCTCCTTTTGTTCCGCGAGCTGTGGTTTTGCTGCTTGTTGAGAGCAATTTCATTAAAACATTTTTATTGATCCCTATTCCAGAGTCGCAGACTAAAATTACGAGCTTATTTAATTTAGAATGGTAGTGAGTTATAATTTCAACTGTGCTTCCTTCTCTTGAATATTTGATTGCATTCTCCAATAAATTTTTCAGTAGCTCTATGATCATGAACTCATCGCCCAATACTTTTAAATTACGATCGGAACTGACTTTGATAGCAATATTTTTTCTCTCGGCGATTTGCATAAATGACTTCGCTATGAAATTAATCGTAGAAGTTACATCAAATTCCATAGGATTAAATTGAAGTTCTTTAGATTCAAACCGAGTCCAATCAAGAATTTTATTCAAGGCATTCAGCTGAATTTTTGAGAGATCATAAATGTTCTCAGCAAACTTTTTTACTTCCTTTTTCCCCTTGTATTCTCCATCTTTTAACAATTGACAAAAACCAAAAATGCTGTTAAGCGGTGTGCGTAAATCGTGTGAAATTATTGATACAAGTTTATCCCGTTGCTGAGTTACTTTTTCAAGTTCTGATTTTATCGAATCGAGTTTCTCATCGGCTTTCGCGGATTCAATTCTTTCAAATTTTGGAATTGGTTTAAAATCGACTTGAGGTTTTTCAGTGACTATTTTTTCTGGTTCAGGTTCTTTAGCCGGTAATATTTTAGGAAAAGGTTCCTCGCGGTGGAAATTGAAAGCGAGTAATATCAATAACAGGACAATTGTTGAAACAAAGCTTATGATCTCAAAATAAAGAGGAGAATCAATTACGGTGTCTAATGGAATTTTGAATTCAATAAGGTCAATTAATTGAACAAGAAATATTATTCCGACACCGATTAAAATCAAAAACAGCAATGGTCGATTTTCGATTTTATAACTCAACCGGAAACCTGTACCGAGGCAGATCAATTGCATCAGCAAAGTTGCGAGAACTAATATTTTATAGACTTCTGCAGTCAAAAAATAATTCCTTAAGCAGATTCATATGTTTTTTTCCAATTCCATTATCGAAACGAAATTTGTAATTCTTAAGGAAAAATAGTTTTATTTTTTTTTGAAAATATTCTAAAAAAAAAGTAATCAACACCGATAATTAATTTGTGTACATGATTCCAAAATCTAAAATCCAACTGAACTTAACTCTGAACAAATTATAATGCGGGGTTAAAGAATTGAAAGAAAAAAATAAAAAAACCGGTAAATCAGAATTGAATAAAGAAAACAATCTAAAGCTCATCCCATCTCATACGGCAAGAAATTTGGACTTTGTTAAAAAGAAAATTCAGAGTGGATTTTATGACCTGCCGACCGTGAAGATTTTTGTCGCAGAGAAAATCGTTCAAAGCTTAACCTATTAATATTTTATCAAAAATTTGTTGAATTCTTTTGGTTAATATTATACATTAATGACCAAAAGTATACAATTGAGTATAGTTGCTCAATTTCAACAATGACAAAAATTAATTTATTCATAAAGGATACAGTTCTAGGGGAGTTAATTCAAGAGATACTCGTCTCGGAATCATATATGTTTTCAATCATAGAATATGAAAACGCATTCCGGTTGGCTCAACTCACAGAATTTGATTTACTGATCATCGACAGCGAGATGATTGCAAAATCGGATGTTCAAATTATTTTTCTTTTGAAAAATTCAGCTGCAAAGAGAATACTATTGGTAAATAGGGTGACAGAAACCAATAGTAACCTAAAATTCGAAAGACAGATTGAGGTAAACGATGTTCCGTCACAACTTATTTCCTCTATTGATTTGATTTCGAAGATCTCGGAGGTAGTTAAATCCGGTGTAGAGAATGAAAATTTCTTAAAGATACAGTCTCAATTATTCCATGAGATAAATAATCGCTTGTCTTCTATTCTGATCAACTCGAAGCTTCTCTCTCAAAAAGATGAAATGCAGAATGATTCAAACAAAGAACATCTTCAGCACATTCTAACTTCCGCGAAAGAGATTCAAGAGAATATTAACAACTTCAGTAATTTTATTAACTGTAAAAAGTTTTTTACATCACGCGAAGACTTAAACCAATTACTTTCAGAAACTCTGAGAGAAAAAGAAGAGAGCATAAAATCAAAATTCGTAGAGGTGAAAACGAAATACGATGTGGAAATTGATTTTATTGAACTCAACCGAACAATCGTATCAAAATTACTTTTGAACACTATAGATTTTGTTGGGCTAATGTCGAAAGAAAATCCAACAATTAAAATCGAAACAAAGAATGAACCTGAGCAAGTTGTATTGGAAATTTCTTCACCAAATTGCGGAAACGATAAATCTTTATTTGAACAAATTTTTAATCCTCTTTTTCCTCGAAAAATGATGGATGAGAAAATTCTAAAGGAAATGAATAAGAACATTAAACAATTAATGAATTTTAGTATAGAGAATAATTACTCAAACGATACAATCTCAGTAATATTTACTTTTAAGAAATAGAGGAATAGATGGAATCCAAAATACTGGTTATCGATGATGATTCATTAGTGACCTCCTCATTGAAGCGAGCACTGTCAAAGGATACTTACAAGGTAGAAATTTGTGAAAATGGAAATGAGGTGATTAATTATGTTAATCAGCATCAGCCTGAAATGATTCTACTCGATATCTTCTTAGGCGATGTAAATGGCATCGATATTTTGAAACAATTGCACAAAGACTATCATCAAATTCCTGTTGTGATGATCACCGGCTATGCTGATGTTCAGACAGCAGTAACTGCAATTAAGCTTGGTGCAATTGATTTTATCTTAAAGCCGATCAATCTTGATCAATTAGAACTTATCATTACAAAAACTTTAAAGCACGTTCAGCTGCAAAAAGAAGTTAATAGACTTCGTCTGCTTCATGAAGAAGGGGAAATTACAAGAGAAATGTTCGGCAAGAGTAAAACAATTGTATCTACTTTAGATGCTGTACAAAAAATGTCCCAGAGCGACAGCACTACAATATTAATTGAAGGTGAAAGTGGAAGCGGAAAAGAAATGATTGCCAAGTTCATTCATTATAATTCCTCAAGAAAAAATGGCCCATTCATAACAATAAATTGCGGTGCAATACCGCGTGAATTAGCGGAGAGTGAATTCTTCGGAAGTGAAAAAGGAGCTTATACCGGTGCTGGCGAAAAGACAAGAATGGGAAAATTCGAGCTTGCTGATGGAGGGACAATTATGCTCGACGAAATTGCTGAGCTTAGTCTCGACCTGCAAGTAAAATTACTCCGGGTTCTTCAAGAACGTAAATACTTTCGTCTTGGGGGGACAAAAGAAATTAATGTAAATGTGAGAATAATTGCAGCAACTAATAAAGACCTTCGTAAATGTGTGGATGATAAGACTTTTCGGGAAGATCTTTATTACAGACTGAATGTTGCTACGATCTATGTTCCGCCGCTAAGATACCGGGAAGGGGATGTGAATTTTCTCGCTTACGCATTTTTAGATGAATTCAATAAAGCTTTTGGTAAAGATGTGAAAAGAATCGATCCTGAACTCCTCGAAATCATGCAAAAATATCACTGGCCTGGAAATGTTCGTGAACTTCGTAACTCAATTGAGAGAGCCGTACTATTAATGACAGGCGATACAATTCGTCCTGATCACATGAAATTTCTCGAGAGCGATAAAATTGCGTCAAACCAAAAAGATGGGGAGAAATATATGTTGAATATTCCCAGAAGCGGAATCTCTATCGATGTTGTTTTGAGAGACCTCATAATGAAAACCCTTGAAATCACAGGGGGAAATCAAGTTAGAGCCGCAAAGATTTTAGGATTATCGAGATCAAAGCTGCGCTATCGTATGGAACAATTAAATCTTGAAGTGAAACGACAAATAATCGACGAGAATTCAAATTGAACGAATTTAATTTGAAATTATTGTTCTTGGATGATAATCCGGTCGAACTTTCGTTAATGAGAAAGGTATTACAGAGAGATCTTCCTGAAGCAGAATATCATGGTATAACCCACGCTCCAAATTGGATAGATTTTCTAAGTTCAAACGATTTTGATGCTATTGTAATTGATTACCGATTAACCGGTAGAAACGGTTTAGAAGAAATCAGGGAAATAAGGAAACAGAACTCTTACATTCCTTTATTTTTAATCACTGCGCTCGAACGCGATGAAATAAATCAAGAAGCGGACAAATTCGGCGCTACTGATTTAATAATGAAAGATCGAAATTTCTCTATCTTGATCAGTAAGCTTAGAAATCTTCTAACTCAAAAAATCATAGACCATTACACCAAATTTTCGTCCGAGCAGGAAACTGTTTTTGATGAGTTTGCATCATGTATCTATTTAACGATCGACTCAAAAGCACAAGCAATCGAAATAGTTGGGAATTCTGAAAGGATACTTGGCTGCCAGAAGACAGAACTCGCGAATGAGGGGTGGCAAAAAATTCTTCCCATTTATAAAGTTAAACTTTCTAACTTAAAAACTCTTATTCAAACAAAAATTGCAGATGGTAATAGAGCAGACTTTAATCCATTTGAAATGGAGCTGCGGTCTGCAAATGGTGATCCAATTTGGTTGAAGTGTTCAGAAAAGGTTACCGATAAAACATTAATTCTTGTACTTCAAAATATAACTAAAACAAAATTTCTGGAGCATCAGTTAATTGAATCGCAGAAATTAAATACGATTGGTTCGCTTGCGGCAGGTATCGCTCATGATTTTAATAACATTCTTGCAGCAATTAAAGGTTATGCCTCGCTTGGTTTGAAACGAATTGAAAACCATGAACTGATTGAAAAATATTTAACTAACATTCTCAAAGCTTCAGAAAGCGGCTCTGATCTTACCTCGCAGATTCTTGCATTCAGCAAACGAGTTGCTTCTAAAGAAAAAGTACTTGATTTCAATCGCAGGATTAAAGAGGCAGTTTCTATTTTGCAGAAAGTGTTAAATCCTAAAATTGAAATTGTTTTTCAGCTCGAGCATAATTTACCAAAAGTATTCATTGATCCGGGACATGCGATTCAAATAGTTCTTAATCTGTGCCTTAATGCTTCAGATGCAATGCCGAACGGAGGAAAACTAACTCTAACTACAAAAACAGAA
Source organism: Ignavibacteria bacterium (assembly GCA_016873845.1). Lineage (NCBI taxonomy): Bacteria > Pseudomonadati > Ignavibacteriota > Ignavibacteria > Ignavibacteria bacterium. Next base: position 7,522 of record VGVX01000073.1, on the reverse strand, counting down.
TCATCCAGGGAAAAAAACATAAAGTTTTCAGTAACCGATACAGGTTTCGGTATAAAAATTAATCAGCAAGAAAAAATATTTGATCCATTCTTTACATCAAAGTCGGGCTCCAAAGGAACTGGACTCGGACTTTCTGTAGTAAAAAATATAGTTGATAGTTATTTTGGAAGGATTGAATTCGCAACAAAAGAGAATGAGGGGACAACATTTAACGTATATCTGCCGGTCACGCATCGAATTGAGGAGGAAGAATTGTTGGAAGATTCATTTGCCCGCGGCGGAAATGAAGGATTGCTGATAGTCGATGATGAAAAAAGTATTCGTGATTTCTCAAGTGAATATTTATCGGATTTGGGTTATAGGATTTTCACGGCAGAGGACGGCGATGCTGCACTGAACATTTTTAATGCGAACATCAACGAAATTAATCTGATCATTCTCGATTTAACTCTTCCAAAAGTTTCAGGACTTGAGGTGTTAGAACATGTGAAAAAAATCTCACCTCACACAAAAATTATCCTCACGAGCGGTTACATGATCGAAAAAGATTCCAGTAATATTGAGGAGTCAAAAATAGATGATTTTATTCAAAAACCTTACACAGTAGAAAAATTAGCTAAAGTTGTAAGAAAAAATCTCGATACTAAGTAAACATCATAAGAATCTTCCAATAAAAATAATATTCCACTCATGGCTAATATTAGCCACAAATAGTCATTATAAGTTCACTTTTCGTCTACTAAATTTTTACACTAAGCTATTGTACTACAAGCAGTTATAAGAATTTATTCTCAGCTGAATTCTCATGGTACAACCTTTGTAGTAATGTGGGAAAAAAGAGGTCGAAAAATGAATGAGAAACAATATAAAAGACTAAAGAAAACGAGAAGCTTAGTAATAGTTTTCATTGCGCTTTATTTAGTTTCAAATTTTTTAGCTGACGAGCTTAACTTTTTTATTCTAAGCTCAGTACTTTTTCTATTCTCCTCTTATGTTGTTGTATTTAATTATCTCTACAACCTATCGATTCTAAATTCAAAACCAGAACACAAATTAAATTCAGGAGTAATGCGATGACTACTGCAGTGCTGTGGAAGGAATACAAGAAGACGTCTGCTACTTCTTTAAAAACTGAGTTGATGAAACAATATTCTAAACTTGTCCACTATGTAATTCACAGAACCGATTTAAGAAATGCTGCCGTTCTGGATGATAGAGATTTTTTCCAATATGGAATTCTAGGTTTAAGCGAAGCAATAGATCGCTTCAATCCGAGATATGGTGTAAAGTTCGAAACTTATGCCATCCCAAGAATACGCGGAATGATCCTCGATGAGCTTAGAAAACTTGATTTCATCCCACGTTCATATAAAGAAAATCTAAAAAAAGAAATTGAGGAAGAAAATAAAAAGCGTAAAGCCTGTGAGATGGAAGAAGTAACTTTAACTGACTATTTGAAAGAGTATCAGAAAATCTCTCTAACTCAGCAAGTTGGGGAAGATTCCGATACAATGATCGAATTTATTTCCAATCAAGAAGATACACCCGCTGAAGAGATTGAAAAAGAAGACCTCAAGGAAATGATCCTGAAGGAAATTAATTCACTTCCAGAAAAACAGAGATTGATTCTTACACTTTATTATTATGAAGATATGAACTATCAGGAGATTGCCGATGTACTCGAAATTTCTGTGTCGCGGGTTTCACAGATTCACAGCGATCTGATGAAAAAGTTCAAATCAAGGATTTCAAAACTTATTCACTAATTTGAATGCCAATGACTCACATAAATAACATAGAAAAATTCAATATTAAAAAGATTGATGAAGTTGCCGAACTGCCGACTCTTCCTAATGTAGCTAATGAGATCATGAATATGATCGATAAGCCGTATGTCAGTGCAGCAAAACTTGCTAAACTAATCAGCCAAGATCAAGGAATGGTTGCAAAAATTCTTAGTTTAGCTAATTCACCTGTTTATGGCTTAACGCAAAAAGTTTCAACAATTGAGTTGGCAATTGTTGTTCTCGGTTTCGATACGATAAAAGAGCTTATTATTAGTCTTTCTATTTTGAATTCGGCACAATCCCGTAACGAAAGATATTTTAATACAAATTATTTTGGAAAACATTCGATTCTCTGCGGTACGGTTGCCCGAATGTTGGCTAACGATTTTGGTTACAGAGTATCAGGCGAAGCATTTATTGCCGGATTGCTTCACGATATCGGCATATCGACTATGCAAAAATATTTAACTAGTGAATTCAATCTCATATCTGAATTGAGATTCTATCAAAAGATCAGTCAATTAGATGCAGAAAAAATTATAATTGGTAAAACCCATCCTGAAATTGGAAGCCATTTAGCTTCGAAGTGGAATTTTCCGGCACAGTTAATCGAATCAATCAGGTTTCATCATTCTCCAAGTGAAGCAGTTCTTAATCCAACACTTACTGCATTAATTCATCTTGCCGATCATATTTCAAGTTTAGTATCCGAACCATATTTGCTCGTAGAGGAGAGCGAAAAACTTGATGATTCAATAATTGAAACATTAGAACTTCCCGATGAAACCTATCTTCAAGGATTGATAAGAAGTACAATAGAACTTATTAACAGCAATTTCAAAGAATTAGCTTCGATGCAAGTAAACTAAATGAATTCACCTCTCGGTCAAATAAGCAATCAAAACACTAGTTTATCATTAAAAACGAAATTCATTGAGAATTACAATGGATTCCGGCTTTATAATGATGAGTTCCAAAGTCAATCAAATGACTTGATATTAGTTTCTGAAATGATAGAAACAATAAATTCATCGAGCAATGCTGATCAAATTGAAAAAAAACTGCAGGAATTATTACAAAGCATTTTAGCTAATGACTTTTGCAGACTATTTCTCTGGGAAGATAGTAAACAAAAGTTGATGTCAATTTCGGATGGCTCCGAGAATAATTGCCAGCAAATTGTCGACAAAATGATTGAAGAAGGAATTGCAGATTGGATTATTTCCGAAAAGAAAATAGCCGTTGTTCCAGATCTCGAATTGGCGCAAAATGAAATAAAAAAATTTTTTTTCGTTGTTCCGCTGTTATTATCCAAGGTAGATTACGGATTGCTTGTCCTTAGAACAAATTATGGGAGATCGGACATTGTTCCGAAAAAAATTTCTCTGATTTCAATTCTTTCTAACCTTGCTTTTTCTGCGATTGCGAATAATTTTCTTTATGAAAAAGTCGAAATAAAAGAGAAAGAAATTACAAATTTAACAAGTGAATTATCCGAACTATCGAAAGTTGCATCTGTGGGAGAAATAAGTGATAATTTCTTCCATACTATGAAGAATCGCGTACAAGTGATGATAAGCTCACTCGAACTCATAAAAAAGAACGTAAAAACCGAAGACGTAATGAAAATCTTAAAAGCAGAAGTGGATAGAACTTCAAAAGCTCTAAAAAGCATTTCTGACTTTTCACGCTCAATGTTTGCTAAATATGACTATGGGTATTACGGTATAAATTCGATAATAAGCTCAACCGTTGATGTTCTCGAGGCGACATTAAGCAAAGCAAAGCTGAACGTAGAAGTAAAAGAACATCCGATGCATCCACAATTCTATGGATCAGCCAATGCGATAATGCAAGTTCTTGTTTTCGTATTAAACGAATTACGTAAACAACTTTCAACTGGAAGCTCCATTTTAATTGAATGCGCGGAACAGCAAGAGCGTATCTCAATCAAGATAATTTCGAAAGATACTAATCCCGAAAGAAAAGATTTTTATGAGTTATTTATTGAGAAACATAATGTTAAATTTGCAGCAGCGAAAAGATTAATCGAACAAAATCGAGGAGCTTTCACTTCTGCAATCGAAACAAATAACAAAATCGTTCTTAATCTTACTATTCCTAAACGAGTTAGAGGGCTCAAATCATTCACATCTAATTGAGTTTTTCATAATTTCTAGAGAATCTAATGGTAAAGATACTGCTCGTAGAGGATGACCCGTTTAACATAGAGTTGTTCGAGCTTGTGCTAAAAAGGATCGGAAATTTTGAAGTAGCATCCACCGATAACGCCAAGAAAATTTTCAATGTTCTCGAAAATCAGAAAATTGACCTCGTTATAATGGATGTCAGTCTTGAGAACACTTATATTGATGATAAAAAAATTGATGGCAAGGAACTCTCTAAGATTATCAAACAAAAGGAGCAATTCAAAGAAATTCCAATTATTATTGTGACAGCATACGCAACTAAAGAAGATATTTCGAGGATATTGAAAGATAGTTTAGCTGACGCCTGTGTAACGAAACCGATAACAAATTATCAAGATTTTATTGCTTTAATCAATCGCCATCTGAAATGACAGAACAAAAAAGAAAAATACTTATTGTCGAAGATGAAGAACATGCTCGATATTTGTTAGAACGGCTTTTGACAGTTAACAACTTTGAAGTTCAAACTGCCGAGGATGGTTTGCAGGCTCTTAAAATTCTTAATGAATTCTCGCCTCAAATTATTCTTGCTGATTGGAATATGCCTGTCATGGATGGTGCTGCGTTATGTGAAAAAGTAAAATCCAATCCAGAGCATCGTCAAACTTATTTTATTTTATTGACCGCTAAATCTGCCTTGCACGATAAAGTTACAGGACTAGATACCGGTGCAGATGATTATGTTACTAAACCGGTAGAAAATGATGAGCTTCTTGCAAGAATAAGAAGCGGACTTCGTATCTACGACCTTCAACTTGAATTAAAAAAATCTGAACATGATAGAGCTTTGCTTGAAATGGCTGCGACACTTGGACATCAGATGAACAACCCATTGAGTGCGTTCACAATGGCAATGGCTTCGATGAAAAAAAACATTGCACAAAAAAATCTTGACGAAATTCAAGATGATATTGATTTAATGAATGATGCTATAAAACGTATGCAGGAAATAACCAGCAAACTCTCTAAATTGAAAGACCCATCACTTACTACCTACCTCGGCAATACAAAAATGCTGAAGATTTAGATATCGCGTTTAATGGAACGCGGATTCAGCTGATTTAATTCTATAAACTGATTTTTTGATGTTTGTGTTAATCTGTGAAAATCTGTCTAATCTGTGTTATCAGTGTTCTAGTACTTAAATTATTCTTCTGCAATTAAATCAAATAAATTTCCTTTTGCGGTTCGGATAGAAAATCCACTCCATCATCATTCACAAAGACCATTTCTTCAATTGTTGCGATGCCGTAATCTTTTATAGTCAATCTTGGTTCGATTGTGTAGACTTGTCCCTTCTCAATCGGGATGAAAGGAATATTTCCGTAGCGTTCCCAGCGGGGTGCAAGCAGTCCGCCGCCGTCATGAGCTTTTCTTCCGATTTGATGTCCGAGTCCGTGCGGATATTCTTCGTATCCATTTTCTACGATGTAATTCCGTGCGATGTCATCAATCTCGCATCCTTGTTTTCCCGGGCGAATTGCATCTGCAGATTTCTGAATTGCATCTACAATGACTTGAAATCCGCGTTTTACTTCCGGCGGAGCTTCGGTTTCACCTTCTCTCAATATGTACCAAGTTCTTTGCAGATCTGAACAATACTCTTTATACTTCACCCCGAAATCGATATTCAAAACATGTCCGGGCTGAACGAGTCTATCGGTTGGGCCTGCATGTGCACCTGCTGTATCGGGTCCGGTAAATACTGCGGGGCAATGCTCAACTTCCCAAGCAGTTTCGAGATTCAATTTTTTTACTTCATCCAACAAAAAACCTGCAACCTGCTTTTCAGAAACGCCAGGCTTGATGAAACCTGAAACTTTGTCAAACAAATCGAGTGTAATTTTTATTGCTTCCTTCATCAGCCTGAGTTCTGATTGCGACTTTCGTCCTCTGAGTGAGGTAACAATCTCTTCCGAAGAAACTAATCGTTCTGAGTATGGCGTTCCGCTTAGATGTTCAATTATCTGCAAGTACATTCCGTGAGTAAGCCCATCTGCGAGATTATTATCGAGCGAATAATTGACTGCAATCTTATTTGGATCAATTCTGCTCAGAGTTTTTTGTAATTCTTCCCGAATACCTTTAACATATCCAATGATTTTTTTATAAGTTCCTTTGGACTGCATATTCGCAACATCGAGACTCCCAAGTATCGCAATTGTATCCCCATGTTTTGTGATAATGTATGCAGTCTGCCATGTACATCCTGTACCGACGATCATATCAATCATCGGGTCTTTCATGTTTCCCGATTCACGGACGAACGTTAGCCACATATCGATATTTTTTTCTTTTAAGATTTCAATCGCTTGCTGAATTTTTTCATTTATTAAACTTGACATATTTTTCCTTTAATTATTTTCCGCAATCTGATTAATCTGTGTCACTAGTGTGAATCAGTTGCTTTAATCGATCACACAAACCAATTTAAATCAATCCGCTTCCCAATCCAACGGCAATTGCAAATAGCATGATAGAGACGACTGCTTGAATACCCTTCATTGTAACTTTTTTAACAAGCTTATTTCCGATGAATGCGCCAAGAAAAGCTGAAAGCGTTGCAGCAATCAGTAAATAAAGATTTGTGCTCAATCCTTCAGAAGTGAAATGTGAAGTGTAGACCAATAGTCTCGAAACATCCACCAGACATGCGATTACTACGCCAGTTGCAATAAAACTTTCTTTAGTCAATCCGCATCTGACTAAAAATGCACTCCGCAAAGCCCCTTGATGACCAGAAAGTCCGCCGAAGAATCCGCTGAGCATTCCGCCCAATGGCAAATATTTTTTTTCAACTGAAAATTTATCAAGCGTTGGAATGATTTCAAACAATGCGAAGACGATCATTAAGACAGCAATTACAAATTTTACCGGAGTAACTATCAGCGCTTTGCTGAACAAATCATATTCGAACAAAGGTTCAATTCCAGAAAGCAAAATGAGAACCTGTGCCCCGATCAATGCGGTAACTATTGCCGGAATTCCAAATCTAAGGACAACGCTTTTATCCGCATGTCTGCCAAGCAGATACAATTTGAAAATGTTGTTCAAAAAGTGAACTATTGCTGTCATTCCAATTGCAAGATCGATCGGAAAGAAAACTGCAAAAACAGGCATTAGCAATGTGCCGAGTCCAAATCCAGAAAAAAGTGTTAATCCGGAAGTCAGAAGTGCCGCAAGACAAATTATAATATATTCCATGCGAGTTGATAAATTTCATTGCAAAGATATTTATCAGTGGAGAGAATAACAATTGGAAGATCAGAAAAACCCAACTTTTAAAATTCTGACAAAATTGAAAAAGTTGGGTTTTTAATACTTTCGGAGGAACTATCTAATCAAACACATCTTTTTAGTGATTCTATTTTTACTGGCTGTGAGTTGATAGAAGTAAACTCCGCTGGATAAGGGGAGATGGTAAGCGGAAAATGGTAAAGAGTATGTTCCAGCTTCTTTAACTTCATCAACAAGTACTGCGACTTCTCTACCTAGTATATCATAAACTTTCAAAGTGATATACTC
>VGVX01000072.1 GCA_016873845.1 Ignavibacteria bacterium | reverse complement strand
CTCTATCAGTGGTATGCAGTCTATTGGGTATAACATTTCCTTTGGAGTCTAACTCATCGCTTCGATCTTGAATTTCATTTACAGCCAAATAAATCCAGCTCTTTGGCAGAAAATTATAGGAGAACAAAAGTCCGCTAATAATTCGTTCGATTTGTTTTGAGGATCTTATATAAAGATTATCAATATAAATTCTAACATTTAAATCATTGATCGGTGTAAAAGAAATAAAAGGCCGTGCGTTATAAGTAATGTCCTCTATATTACCATCGGGATTACCTTCTATCCATGCATTTATGGATGTGCCTAAGTTCAGTGTATTGAAGATTTTCCAATCAAAATAAGAACCAATCCATGAATAAAATGCTAAATAATCTCTCGAGAAGTTATATGTTTTTGAATAACCGCCCCAAACATTCAAATGCCATTTCGACGAAATGTTCATCCAGGTACTGAATGAATATTCTGTATAGTTAAATTTAACATCCGAATCTTTCGCTCTGCCTGCTGCAACATTAATTTCATAACCCCAGTTATTCCGGAATTGCATATTAAATCCTAAGACTGCAACGCGATCTAAATAGTTATCGATATTTTCATAATTCAAAGCCGCGCCGCCGTAAAGCAAGATTTGGTTTATATAACCTTGATCGAAAAACCAAATAGGTCCAGTTACACCAACAAATTCGCTTGTTCCTGACCATGGAACAAATCCAACTTGATTGATATCGAATTTTTCTCCGATGTAACGGCCACGGGCTAATGTCATCCATTTATTTGTAAATCTTGTGAATCCGAATGACCCAGCAAAATCCCCTTCAGAATTTTTAATTGATCGGGCAAGCTGATAGGATAACTGCCAATCAGAACCTCTGAAAGCGCCATCAATATCTAGAACTCCATTCGTATTCCCATTTGAATATTTTCCAACATAAAGTATTCCAAGAGTTGAGTTGCTAAAGAATTGTTTTTTCACTCTAGCGGATGTGAAATAAGCTCTTGGTTCAGTTTTAATTTCACCATCGTCGATGTAATTCGTTTCACCCGTCATTGCCATGAATCCGCCATATTCCCAATCATCAATTCTCCCGAATGCTTTTGTGCCGACTGTCAGCGGGACTTCGTTCCCGTCAGGAAGAATTTTTCCAATTCTCCGCGAGTAAAACAATTCAAGCGGTCTATAAAATCCTGAATTTCTTTCTCTTCCTGAAGCCATGAATATCTCATGTCCTTCGGTGAAAAATGGTCTGCGTTCTTGGAAATACGATTCATATCTGGAGATATTAAATGAATACGGGTCAGCTTCAATTTGTGCAAAATCTGGATTCGCGGTTAGTTGAAATGTTAAAGCTCGAGATGGATTATAAAAAATATCAATACCGGCATTTGGATCGATTTTGTATTTATTACTTTGAAGAAGGGTGGCCTTTGAAATTGCTACAGGATAAACTTCCAAGTTTAAACCTTTAACTGAAGGGTGGAAATCTTCGAACAGCAATTTTCCGAATTTTGAAATTCGCTGCCCTTCATTTTGTTCATAATGACACCAGAAAGAAAACTCATTTAAGTGTGCAATCCATCTATCAAAATCCAATCCCCAACTGATTGAAGTCTCATCATATTGGATTGATTTGTAAGGAACTTCCATTTCAACAGTATAACCCCAATCATACATTCTGGTTTCTGCTGACCAAATACCATCCCAGCTGTAATCACGGTTGCGTGCATCATCCAACATTCGTGCATCACTGCGTACCCCGGTAGACGAAACGGCAAGTTTATAAGCGGTTTTTTTATCGTTAAATGTGTCGAGCATAATTGAAACAGCATCACCATAAGATTCATCGAGCTTGCCTGTATTCAGCTCAATCTTTTCTTTGTCGTCATAGCAAATGAATAAACAATATAGTGAGGACTCTGTAGTTAGCACTTTAACCGTAGTTAACTTTTCGGAATCTTTTCCATAGAAAGGGCGCATTTGAAAAAAACCTGAAATAGAATCAGCTGTATTCCAAATAGATTCGATCTCGCCGTCAATTTTAATGTGGATATTTATCTTCCGTAATAAGATTTTTTTTTCGCTGTTATTCGAAGCAGAAAAAATAACAGAGGCTGTAAGTAAAATGATTAAAAAATTTCTCATGACAACCTGAATACTTTTGAACCATTAGACGAAGAGTCTGCTAAATGGTTTCAGTGCTATCAGAAGAAAATTATTTCATATAAATCATTTTTTTCGTTTCGATAAAATTAACAGCACGAAGTGGATTTGCTTCTCTCACCACAAGCTGGTAGAAATATATACCGCTTGGTAATCGTCCATCAGTAGACGGATCGTTAATTGTTAATTGTACTTCATATTCGGCGGGTGATTTTTCTCCATCAACTAAAACAGCAACTTCTCTACCGAGAATATCAAAAACTCTGAGAGAGACATAACTGGATTTTGGGATTTGGAATTTGATATTTGTCACAGGATTGCCCGAATAGGCAGCTTCGCCAAATGGATTTGGATAATTCTGCTGCAGAAAAAAAGTTTTTATCTCTTTTTGCGGTTCAATTGAAACTTGAGTTATTGGACTATCACTGTGTTCTAATTTTATATAGTCGAGATGCCAGTCTACTGGTTCTTCTGCATCTCCCTTTGCAATCACTTCAACCCAGCCAGCTTTTCTTGTTTCTGGATAACCAATTATTTGATCTGAAATGATTTCTACGCCGTCAAGCTTAATTTTTATTTTTGACGAAGTTAGGGTTTTTGTGAATATAAACTCCCAATCATGAAATGAACTTGTGTCAAGATTTCCGCTCCATACTCTGACAAAAACAAATCCCGTTCTTACGAGCCAAATCTCGTCTTTAAGAAAAAGTATTACCAGCCTTTGTGATGTTGTGCTAAATGCATATTCAGCACCAACTTTCGGTACGATTGTTTTTGTATCCCAAGTACCGGTTCCATCGATCGGACTTCCATCCATTGTATCAATTTGAGTTGAAGTGCATAGTTTATTGAATTTCATTAGGCAATTGACACGATAATAATTTTTAATAATACCGTTGTCATATAAAATATCAGCTTGCTTCCACGCACCAGTATCATTGTCGAAAAGATGGAAAAAACCAGATGGCTCAATTTTCACAAATGCGCTTCCAGAAGATTTGTTTGTCCATTAAATCAGATTATTGCAATGCTCCTCTAAATAGATTTCTGAACATGCAGATCTTTCCGGTAAGCTTAGAACTGCAATAGCAAAAATGAATATTGCATAAAATAATTTTAATTGGAGATGATTTGTTCTCTTCATCAGTGTTCAGCTGATGTTAAAAATAATTGATTCATAAGTCAAGAATTACATTTTAGATTCATGAAAAAGAATAAAAATTTATACCATTTTTCTTAGATTTGTCTTTACCAATTTAAACTTATTACTAAGACTCTTGTCTAATCATCGACAACGTTTGTACTAACTAATCAATAGAGAGGAATTTAACAATGAAGTTTAATCAAACTTATTTTTTATGTTTAACTCTGCTTGTCGCTATGATGATCAACGTATCATCAGTTGATGCACAGACAAAACGAGAAAGACTGGAAGTAAAACAGCGTATCGATCAAATGGTAAATACTTTGAAAAAAGAACTGTCTTTAACAAAAGATCAAACTGAAAAAGTAAAAGGAATTGTCACCGAAAATTTTAAAAATGCTGAAAAAGATCGAGAAAACTTTGAGGGTGACCGTGAGGCAAGAATGAAAATGAGAATGGATCGCCTACAGGCATTGGATAAGAAAATCGAATTGATTTTAACTAAAGAACAAAAAGCAAAATATGAAGATTATAAAAAAGAACGTGTTCAAAGATTTCAGCAAATGCGTCCACGACAAAACGAAAGAGACCCAAGATAATTCAAACCAAAAAAAACATTTTAATTCCATGAAAAAATATTTAATAGTAATCAGCCTTCTGCTTATAGTCATTTTGGGCGGTTGGTACTTTTTCCTGAGAGAAATTGAAGACACCGAAGGCTCGTTTGAACTAACTGAAATTAAAAAAGGAAATATTGAAAATATTGTTTCGAGTACTGGAACGCTGATAGCAGTTGGCACTGTGGAGGTAGGTACGCAAGTTTCCGGAATCGTTGATCAAGTTTATGTCGATTTCAATGATGTTGTTAAAAGGGGGCAGATACTCGCAGTTTTGGATACTATAAATTTAGCAATTGCAATTCGAGACGTTGAAGCAGGAATGATAAGAGTACAAGCACAGTTAGAACAAGCTCAAAGCGATTTTGAAAGAAGTCAAAAGCTTTACGAAAAAAATTTGATATCCGAACTTGAGTTCACTGTAGCAAAGACTCAACTTCAATCTTCGCTTGCATCATACAAATCTTCCCAGGTATCATTAGAAAGAGCAAAAAATAATTTGAAGTATGCCGTAATTCGTTCCCCAATAAACGGTAAAGTAATAAATAGAAATGTTGAACCAGGGCAGACTGTTGCTGCAAGTTTCTCAACCCCAACTTTATTCCTTATCGCAAACGATTTGAGCAGAATGGAAATAAAGACTCAAGTAGATGAAAGTGATATCGGTTCGATTGAAGTCGGGCAGGATGTTCGGTTTTCTGTTCAAGCTTATCCCGATGAAAAATTTTCTGGTACAATCAAACAAATCCGTCTTCAGCCGCAAACAATTCAAAATGTTGTAAACTATAACGTAATTGTTGACGCAGATAATGAAGGCGAATTACTTTTACCAGGAATGACAGCTACGGTCGATTTTATCATTGAGCAGAAGGAAGATGTTCTTTTAGTTCCGAACTCAGCACTTCGATTCCAACCAACTCAAAAAATGATGGACGAATTCCGTGAAAACATGCAGAAACAATTTGAGTCTATGCCCGATTCCATTAGAAATCAAAGAAGGCAGCAGTTCGGAAATATGAGTCAGAGTGGCAGAGGAATGGGCGAAAGAATCGGACAATTCGGTGGAGTGGAGATGAGTGGAACTAATCAAAGAAACAGTGGAAGATTATGGTACATCGATGAAAATGGTAAGCTTAACATTTTACGTGTGCAAACAGGTGCAACAGATGGTAAGGTCACTGAAATCAGCGGACGTAATATTGAAGAAGGCAAAAAAGTTGTTATGGGACTTTCTAAAAAAGAGCAGCAGAGCCAGCAAAATAATAGAATGCCGTCATCAACGTTTAGAAGAAGTCCATTTTAGAGTTTAGTATGGCAATTATCGAAACTAAAAATCTTACAAAAGATTATTTAATGGGGAATGTGGTTGTAAATGCACTGCAAGGAGTTGATTTTAGAGTCGAGAAGGGTGAGTTCGTTGCAATCATGGGAGCTTCCGGTTCCGGGAAATCTACCTTGATGAATTTAATCGGGTGTCTTGATGTTCCATCTGGCGGCGATTATTTTTTTGATGGAGTAAATATAAATTCGCTCAACAAAAATGAATATGCTGAAATAAGAAATCAAAAAATTGGATTTGTGTTTCAAGGATTCAATCTGCTATCGCGAACGACAGCCTTGGAAAATGTTGAGCTTCCTCTTTTTTATGATAGAAAGCATAGAATTAAAAATCCTCTACAGCAAGCATTGGACTCACTCGCAAGAGTCGGCTTGAGTGATAGAGTACATCATGAACCGAATCAACTTTCTGGTGGGCAGCAGCAGCGCGTTGCTATTGCACGTGCTCTTGTTAATAATCCTTCAGTGATTTTGGCTGATGAACCGACTGGAAATTTAGATAGTCACACTTCCATTGAAGTTCTTTCTGTTTTTCAGGAATTAAATGAGCAAGGTATAACTGTAATTATCGTTACACACGAAAATGATATTGCTCATCATGCGAAAAGAATAATAGAAATGCGTGATGGAATAATCACGAAGGATTATCAAGTTGAAAAAGATTAATCGCAAAGAATTGAATGAAGTAAAAATATAAAATTATGAAATGGCAGAATCTTTTCAAGTCGGCGTTTAGAAGCATGCTTCGTTCAAGAATGCGAAGTCTTCTAACTACATTAGGAATTATTATTGGTGTGAGTGCGGTAATTGTAATGGTAGCAATCGGTCAAGGAGCTCAGCGAGATATCGAAAATCAAATCTCAGCACTTGGAACAAATCTAATTATTATTTATCCAGGTGCAACTCGTGTTGGAGGTGTAAGCCAAGGTGCAGGGAGTTTCAATAGATTTACAATGGAAGATATCGATAAGCTGACAAAAGAAACTACACTGCTTGAAGGAATTTCTCCTGTTGTTCGGTCCGGTGGTCAAATCATCGGCGGTACAGGAAATTGGAGCACATCTGTTTTCGGAGTCTCGCAAGATTATTTAAATATCAGAGATTGGCTGATTGAATCAGGTGAATTTTTTACCGAAAGAGAAATTCGGGCAAAAGCAAAAGTTGCAATACTTGGTCAGACGATTGTAAAAAATATTTTCGCCGATATGGATCCAATTGGACAAACTATTCGGATAAGAAATGTTCCATTTAAAGTTATTGGAGTATTAGCTGCGAAGGGACAAAGTGCAAGCGGAGTAGATCAAGACGATATGATTCTTGCTCCATCTACCACTGTTTTAAATAGGCTTGCTGGCGGCAGACACATTAGTTTTATTTTTGCAAGCGCAGTTACACTTGAAAAATTAGAAGATGCTCAAAATGAAATTCGTGCTGTATTGCGTGAAGCTCACAAATTAAATCCTGGCGATGATGATGACTTTACGATCCGCAATCAATCAGAAATTGCCGATGCGGCTTCAGAAACATCGCGAGTTTTGACATTGCTTTTAGGTTCAATCGCTGGAGTTTCTCTTATCGTCGGTGGGATCGGAATCATGAATATCATGCTTGTTTCCGTTACAGAAAGAACTAGAGAAATTGGTATCCGTTTGGCAATCGGCGCAAGAGAAGTTGATATAATGATTCAATTTTTAACCGAGGCAGTTGTATTGAGCTTAATTGGAGGGCTGATAGGAATACTTTTAGCTTTTGGAATTGTCTATATTCTGAATGATTTCAGCGAACTTAGTGCCGTGATAAATCCTGCAATTGTATTTCTTGCATTCATATTTTCAGGGGCGGTTGGAATCTTCTTTGGATTTTATCCTGCGCGCAAAGCATCAAGGCTAAATCCCATCGATGCTTTGAGGTATGAGTAGCTAATTAACGAAGTTACTTAGAATGAAAATAGCACACTGATCCGTCAGCGAATGGACACAGATTCTCTAATTTTCACCTACTTAATATTTGTTCTGTTTATTACTGAGAAAAAATAAACTTGTCATTCTTCTCGTTCACATCAGGGTAACGAGAATTTCCTAATACAATAGATATTACTTTCTTTAGCACATCTGTTTCAATTAAAAATTCATCATTGCCGTTTTTCCACACCTCTGCAGATTTATAGATTGTAAAATCGATTTCATCATCAAAAATAACTTTAAGCGAAATCGGAATTGGAAGTTTACCGATTTTTTCTACAGTTACTTTGAGTTTCCCTTTTTCAATCTTTGCTTTTTTTATTCCCAGATCAGGAAATCCATTTTCAAAGAACCAAGGATTCCAAAACCAGCTCAGATCTTCTTTTAAATAATCGTTAAACGATAAAAAGAAATCGAATGGAATCGGATGTTTGCCATTCCATCGCTTCATATATTCGCGCAGCGCTGAATCGAATTTTTCTTTCCCTAGGGTTGCTCGCAGGATATCATAAGCGATCCCAGGCCTTGCATACGCTGCCACTCGATAGGAACTTCCATGCAATAAATTTGAAGGCACCATCAATGCCATTTCTATTTCTCTGCCTGCAAAACTATTATAACCTAAAATGTTTCTTCTACGAGGATTTGAATTGGGAACGGTTTCTTCCTGCAAATCAAGCGGAAGCATCACGGCAAATCCTTCATCCATCCACGCATATTTTTTTTCGTTGATTCCCATGTAAAATGGAAAGTACGTGTGTGCGATTTCATGCGCGGCTAAACCAAATGTACCTGCAAAGGAGGATGAAGAACTATTATTGCACATCATTGGAAACTCCATTCCCCCTTGTCCGTTGAAAACTGTCATCGCCGGATAAGGATAAGGTACTCCCGGAAGCTCATCTGAAAAATATGAAATGATTTTTCTAGAAATATCAGCTACATCGAAAAAGTCTTTCGATTCTTTTCGATATGCAGCGGCGATTAAACTTTTTCTTTTAGTGGACTTGTCGACTCTCAAACTTGATGCATCCCATAAATAGTGATCGCTTGTTCCAAAGGCAAAGTCTGGGACATTTTCAGCTTTGAAATTCCAAGTGACAAAATCTTTATTCGCAGTCAATTGATTACGATTTTCAAAATCGTCGAGAGTTACGATTCTTATCACCGTATCGGAGGTTAATGCTTTTAGATACTTTTCATAAACTGCCTCACTTAAAGTTTCAGCTGGACTTTGAAGTGTTCCTGTTGCCCAGACAAGAAAATTATTTGGCATTGTTATTTGAACATCGTAATTGTTGAAATCATTGTAGAACTCTTGTTCTCCATTGAATGGCAGCACATCCCAACCATCTATATCGTCGTATACTGCAACTTGCGGATACCAATAAGCAATGAAGAATGTTGTTGAATCGTAAGTTCCCATTCTAATATTCGATTTCCGTGAAATAGTGAAGTTCCATTTAGCCTGAATTACTATCGACTCATTGGGCAAAAGATGATTTGAGGAATCGAGATTAACGATAAGATTTGTATTCTGATTTTGAACAAATTTTCTATCGTCTAAATTAATTTCTTTTTCATTTAGAGACAGCATTTCAATTTGAACACCATCATGAAGATCGTCGGGATTGATTGGAAAATTTCTTGCCGCTCCTTTTTTAAAGAAGTTTTGATACAGTCTGATTACAACTCTATCAAGAGTATCTGGACTTTGATTATAATAAACAATTATTTCTTCACCGATCAATTTCCGTGTCGGTGGATCGATTTGAACTTTTATTTTATAGTCGGCTCGATTCTGCCAGTAGTTCGGGCCAGGAATACCGGCTAATGTTCGAGTGCCGTTCTTATATGCCTCATTAATATTTCTTGGAATGAAAAATGTGTTTTGTGCATGAACATTTGATAAGGCAATTAATAAGATTAAAAAAACAATGCTTCTAATTATTGAATTTTTCATATTCTCTCCAGAAACTAGTTTAAGGTTTAAGTGGATCAAAGTTCGAAAGTCTTTCCAAAAAGTTTAAAACTTCTTTATCCCAGTAAACCCAATTATGAGTACCGGGAGTTTCGTGATATTCATACATGACATTTCTTTTTCTTAGCTTATCCGTAAGATTTTTATTTGATTCTAACAATCCGGTCAGATTATCATCCTTTCCGCATGCTATATATAGGAATGGAACAGAATTCGGATTAGAGATACTATCAGCTAAAATCAACGCATCATTTTTGTTCCAATGCTCACTTTTTTTCGGGCCGAAAGCATCTTTCAAACTTCCATTTAAATTTCCTCCATTTGATTCGATCATCGATGGATAGCGGAAAGCACCACTGAATGAAGCAGCAAAGAAAAAGTAATTAGGATACTTCAATGCAAACTTTATGGCACCATATCCTCCCATCGAAAGTCCGGCAACCACTCGACCATGTCTGGTTGTAATTACACGATACTTCTTCTCAACATTAGGAATTAGCTCCTTGATAATGTAATCTTCATAATTGTTGTTTTTCTTCGAAGGAGAATTTGTGTACCAACTGTTTTTTCCGTCTGGTGTTACAATAATGTAATTAAAATCTTTGGCATACTTCACGATAGACGTTCTTGTGATCCAATCATTTTCACCACCGCTGTACCCGTGCAATAGGAAAATTGTTATGTATCTTTCTTTGTTCTGTTTATAATCTTTTGGAAGAATCACATTATATCTCATATACGAGTCAACAGCGTAGGAAAAAACAGAGTCTCTTATAACTTCTACACTTTGCCCATTCAATATTGAGACAACGAAAATTTGGATGAATAAAAATAGTTTAATTGTGCGGTTCATAAATCTAAAAAAATTTTGTGCAATATATGGAAGATTAAAATCTATTGCATAATGAGATGTGGAACTTAGATGGAAAAATTTTGTTGTAGTTTATTATGTTATAGTCAGAACGAGAAGAAGAAAATGAAAAAAGTGTATTTATTAATATTAGTAGTTATGCTTGGCTCATGCAATGAAGTACAAAATCAAACCTCATTTACAACGGTAAAGTCAGAAGGAGAAAAATCTAATATCATGTACGATACAGCAACTTTTGGTGCGGGATGTTTTTGGTGTGTGGAAGCAGTATTTCAGGAATTAAACGGTGTGCATTCAGTTGTTTCGGGGTACTCAGGAGGAAGCATTAATAATCCGGAGTATGAGCAAGTTTCTTCGGGCACAACCGGATTTGCTGAAGTTTGTCAGATACAATATGATAAATCCAAAATCTCATTCGAAGAATTACTCGAAGCATTTTGGATGAGTCACGATCCTACCACACTTAATCGACAGGGAGCTGATGTTGGGACACAATATCGGTCAGTGATATTCTATCATGATGAAAATCAAGAAGACTTGGCGGAAAAGTACAAGCAAAAATTAAACAATGCAAAAGTATTCGATAAACCAATTGTAACTGAAATAAGTCGATTTGAAAAATTTTTCCCAGCTGAGGATTATCATCAAAACTATTATAAAGAGAATCCTAATAAGCCGTACTGTCTTTTTATAATCCGTCCAAAGCTTGAAAAATTTAGAAAAGTGTTTAAGGAAAAATTGAACAAGTGAGTTTGACAGATTATTCATTAATGTTTATATTTGCACTCCAAAATTGTAAAGAAATCGGTTCAATTATTGTAATTGACTGATATTCAATTGAAATAATGAATTTTGTTCCATTCCGCGATAGCTCAATGGTAGAGCATGCGGCTGTAAACAAGAATGAAAAAAGATTCTCGAAAGTACTCCTATAGAAGAAATTACTTGATCTCTGCTGTAAAAAAGCGAAGACAAGAGATTCGACTGAAATCAATCGAGTACAAAGGAGGTAAGTGCCAGTATTGCGGCTACTCTAAATGCAATGACGCGTTAGAGTTTCATCACCTCGATGGAAAATAAAAAAACTTTGGGATTTCAAAAAAAGGATATACTCGAAGTTGGCATAGAGTGATGAAGGAATTAGATAAATGCATATTATTATGTGCAAATTACCATCGGGAATTACATTCAAAAAGTGCAGCTTTCCCGAGTAATCGGGATTGAAAAATTGGGTGAATTCAGGGAAGCCTAAACAGCCAACATGTTTGCTGTAAGGTAATCCTGAGCGAAGTTCCGTGAAGAGAACACTTGTAACGGAAAACGTGCAGAGACTAGAGGATGAGGATTCTCACCAATAAACCTCACAAGCGCCCAACTCCCTTCATAAGGGATGATGAGATAGTCCAGCCCATTTTGAAAAAGATGGAAAACTGTAACCGCAGGGTTGTAGGTTCGAGTCCTACTCGCGGAGCAAAATTAATCCCGAAATCGTCATCGGGATTTTTTATTTATGTATACAGTTTATGGAATATACTCTCCACAATTCAATAAAATATACATTGGTCAAACCAACGATTTAGATCGTAGAATTACTGAACATAATAATGGAGTTTTCGCAGGTTATACCAAGCGTTTTATTCCTTGGGAAATAGTCTATACAGAAAATATACATACCCGCAGCGAAGCCTTGAAGAGAGAAAAGCAACTTAAATCACAAAAGGGCAGAGCCTTCATCTGGGACATTATCAAGAAGAAATATTCATTTTAAAGTTGTAGGATTCGATCCGTTAGCCAACGGACTACTCGCGGAGCAAATGAGCCTGGTTTTTATGCCAGGCTTTTTCATTTTAAAATAGTCCAAGTTAAACCGCAGGGTTGTAGAGCCTGTCCCGACTCATCAGTTAAACTCTATTGCGTAAATTTGACAAGAGTTAGTCGGGATTCGATCCGTTAGCTAACGGACTACTCGCGTTGCTAAATTAACAACACTCCGTTTTCTCAGGGCTTTTATTGTTGTATGTTATTGAATAGACGCCCAACTATTAATAGGGTTTAATGTCTTGATATAAAGTTGGTCTTTTGACTGCAGATTCAACTCAAGTTTATAAAAAAAGAAACCCGACTTTTCGCAATATATAACGAAACGAAAAAGTCGGGTTTCAATACGAAATTTAAACTTTAGTTTACACTTTTAATCTCTAAAACATGGACCTCTTAATCCATCAATCCACTCATTCCAAATCACCAGCTGACGTTCGGTAAGAATTGAGCCAATGTTATTCAGTAAAGTTATCTTGCATCTGCAAATTGCAGCTTGTGCTGCTTGAACATCGGGATCGGCTTGAATTAATTCTTTCGTCCTAATGTTCAATTGTTTTATAAGCCCTTTCGCTTGTTCACGCGTAATTTCACCGCTTTTTACTTTTGCCAAAATCTCTCGGCGCTTTTCATTCGCCGCATGGATATATGGAGCGACTGCGGCTTTAAATGCACGATGCGGTTCGGTTACACATTCTTTATGAGCAATCAAATAATTCTTTACTTGAAGCAGCTGATCATCGCTGAGATTAAGTTTTTTCAAAATGTAAAATAAATGTCTGCCGCTTTTGCCTGGCGACCAGTCTTTGCGAAAATCTTTCCCCTTATCAAATGGATCGGAATAGCTCATTGGAATATCGACAGAGGCATCAACAAGTCCATCCATCGAATCTTCAAAATCAAACACTGCATAGTCCGGGGATGCATATTTTTCAGAGAATGGAGAATTAACTTCCATTTTTTCTTGGCACCCGATAGTAAAAAATACTAGACCGATTATTAAAGCAGCAAGAGATGAGAAAACTATTTTTTTCATTTGTTTAGCTCCATTGTATTGATTATTTCGTTTTTCTCTTTTGACAAGAAAATCTAAAATTAGGTTTAATCTTTCTACGTTGTAACCTAATTATCAACAGACAAATATAATTTATTTTGGGCAAATTATAAAATTTGCTTAAATATTTTTATGAGGTTCTTTATTTTTGCTTATGAATGTAAATTATCTAATAAATTTGGTTTTAGTGCTTAATATAGCACTTACACTATCTGCAAGTTTTACTTCAGTCACAAAAAGTTTCAAGTCGGCACTTGGCGGAAGTAAAGATAAACCAAAAACATATCTCCAATTTTTTCCGAAACTAATTTCTACATTCATCTTTGTATCCGTAATACTTGGAATATTTGGAATTGGAATTACTGATTTCACTGGCAGGAGTTTCGATCAAATCAGAATAGTTTTTTTAATAATTTATGTAGTCTCAAGCTGGCTGCAAATTTGGAGCTTCAAAGAAATGAAAGAATTGAATACGCAGGATATTTTGATTTTGAGGAAGCATCGTATTGTTCAAACTGGACTGTTCAGATTCCTCAGGCATCCAATATACTTCTTTCAAATTTTACAGGATGTTTCTGTTGGGATTGCACTCGCAAGCTGGCTGGTTTTTCCACTCACGATTTTATTTGAAATTCCATTATTAATTCTTCGAGCAAATTTTGAAGAGAAACTGCTTATAAAACATCTCCCTGCTGAATATCCTGATTATAAAAATCGCGTAAGAAAATGGCTGCCGATTCCAAAAAATGTAAAAGCGGACCGTTGATCCGCTTTGCTTGCTAAAAGTAAATTTTAAAAGATTTTACATGTGCTCAACAATGTTTTTTCCGAACTCTGAGCA
>VGVX01000071.1 GCA_016873845.1 Ignavibacteria bacterium | reverse complement strand
GAGAGTACCATGCCAGGTGTACAAAATCCACATTGAATTGCACCATGCTTCATAAAATTTTCTTGAAGCGGATGCAGCTTGCCATCTGACGCAATTCCTTCGATCGTAGTAATCTTACAACCATTAATTTGTGCGGCAAGAACAAGACAGGAGTTTGCCGTCTTTCCATCTATTATAACGGTGCAAGCTCCACATTCTCCAATTGCACAGCCCTCTTTTGTTCCGGTAAGGTTCAAATCTTCTCTCAATAAATCGATCAATCTACGATTTGGATTTACGGAAAGAACAGTGTCTTTTCCATTCAAATTAAATTTAATCTTAACTTTTTTCATCTTTACAGTTTTACTCATGGCACACACTCTCTAAAAGCTTATAAAACATTTGCTGCACTACAGGAAGCTTGTAAGGAGTAGACCACCTTAATCCCGTAACTTTTAAAATGGTTCTACCAAGCTCAGCAGAAAGTTTTTTAAGAAACTCAGAATCAGCTTTCTTACCCAAAGCCAATTTTTCTAGTTCATAAAATCGTACTCCAATTGGAGTAACAGCTCCGCTTGCAATTCTAATATCTTTTATGATTGAATTTTCTAATTCCACCAAAACAGCGAGCGAAATCCTGCTGATTGCAACTGCCCTTCTTCTGCCAAGTTTGTAAAAATCTCCTTTAATATTTTTTTTCTGCAAAGGGATAATGATCTTCGTTACGATTTCATTTTTTTTTAGTTTGGTTTTATAGGGTTCTATCAAAAACTTTTCTAAAGGAATTTGCTTTTTGCCTCTGCTTGAACAAATTTCAACTTGAGCGTTATAAACTAAAAGAGGAGGAACACTATCCGCACACGGAGCATTGTTAATAAAATTGCCTCCTAAAGTCGCTCGATTTCTAATCTGTGTACTTCCAACTGTTGAAGCTGCTTTAACAAGTAGTGGTAATTCGGATTGAATAATTTCATTAAACAACAATTCGCTGAAACTTGTGCAAGCACCGATTTCTATTCTATCATTAAATCTTTTTATCTTTTTTAATTCTTTTATGGAATTGATATCAATGAGAAATTTTATATCATTAAATCGTTTCGACTCGATTTGAAAACCGGGAATTACATCCGTTCCACCGGCAATCAATCTTGCATTTTTATCTGATGTGAGTAATTTGATTGCTGATTGTATTGATTTAGCGCTAACAAAATTCAACTGCGGAATCATAATGCGCTCCCCCTCTTCAAATCTTCGGGACGAAGTTTTCGTTTCAATAAAACTTCTTCGAGATTTATCGGTAGATTTCTGAATCGCACACCAATAGCATTTCGTATTGCATTATTAATCGCCGCAGCAGTTAGTTCAAGTGTTGGCTCGCCCAACGACTTAGCTCCCCATGGTCCATAAATATCTTTTCCTTCGATAAAGATTGGTTCGATCTCACCAATGTCTTTACTTGTCGGGATAATATATTGATCGAAATTCAAATCGCGAATCTTACCATTAAATTTATCTAACTCTTCCCACAATCCGTAACCTGCACCTTGAGTTACTCCGCCAAAAACTTGTCCTTTGGCTCCGATAAGATTTATTACATGGCCTGGGTCGTGCACTGCGATGAACTTATCTATATAAACTTCTCCGGTTCCGAGATTTACCGTAACTTCGGCGACATGGCATCCATAAACGTAAGTAAAATAGGCCGGTCCTTGTCCAAGTTCTTCATCCCAATGGACTTTAGGACCCGGATACCAACCAAGCGCGGCCATGTGAATTGCTTGATTATAAGCCAATGAACAAAGCTCAGAAAATGAAATTTTTTGTTCAGGATTTTTTTCAGGAAACACAATATCATCCTTGAAAATTATTTTTTCTCCAGGAGAAAGATTCCATTTTAAAAACAAAAGCTTTTCAAATCTTTCACGAAGAAGGTCAGCAGCATTTTTTACAGCACTTCCACCCATTAATGTCGAACGAGATGCAACCGTCGGTCCGCTGTCAGATATAAGTGCAGTATCATACTCGAGATAATAAACTTTGTCTACTGGAATTCCGAGGACCTCGGAGACAATTATTGAGTAAGCGGTTTTCATTCCTTGACCATTTTCTGCTAGTCCGCATAAAAGATAAGCCGAGCCATCTAATTGCAAAGAAAGATAAGCTGCCGCTGCATCGATACCTTCGGCGCCAAGCGAGCAGCCGCGAAAACTGACTGCAAGCCCAATTCCTTTTTTAAAAAGGTTTGATGGATGCACGAATTCATTTTTTCCAAGAATTAAATCCTTGGATGTGACTTTTTTGTCAAGTCTGTGAGTGGGTAATTCAATCGCTTTCTGATTAATATTATTGATCCACTTCTCTCTGAAATTTGTTTTATCGATTGCGATACCAAGTACTGTGAGTAAATTGACATCATGATTCTCAAGCTTATGTCCGCTTGCAGTTACTGAGCCGGCACGATATCCATTGATCCCGCGAATTTCATCAGGCGTCATTCCTAATTTAATTGCGATCTCGTCCATAATCGATTCTTGTGCAAAAATAATTTGCGGCGAACCGAAACCACGCATAGCTCCGGTGTAAGGATTGTTCGTATACACTGCACGAACATCCGTCCAAACATTTTCAACTTCGTATGGACCAGTTGCCTGAACAACGCTTCGCCAAGTTACAAACGGGCTTAGCGATGCATAAGCTCCACCATCGGCGATGATATCGATTTTCATCGCTTTGATTTTTCCATCGCGTTGGTAACCGACTTTGTAATTCATCACATACGGATGACGTTTGTATGATTCAAGAATTGATTCTTCACGCGAGTACCGAATTTTTACAGGTCTTTTTGTCTTCAATGCAGCCACTGCCGCACGAGCCGAAAGAATACACATCGTATCATCTTTTCCGCCGAACGATCCGCCCAATTCTGCTTGCTCGACCCTGACTTTATTCAATGGGTAATTTATAGTCTGGGCAACAATTTTTCTCGTTGTAAATGGATTTTGAATGCTTCCAATTATTCGAATTCCTTTATCACCTTCGAGAGGAATTGCAATTACGCATTCAGGTTCTATATAGGCATGTTCAATATTTGGAGTTGTATACGTCTCTTCTAAAATGAATTCACTTTCTTCAAAACCTTTTTCGACGCTTCCTTTTCTAAGGGGATAATGAACGATTAAGTTCGTACCTAATTCTGGATGAATCAGGGGTGCATCTTCATTCATCGCCTTTAATGGGTCGGAAAGAATTGGAAGATTTTCGTAATTAACTTTCGCTTTCTTTGTAAGCTGATAGAGTTCATCAACAGATTCACCGACAAGCATCGCAATAACATCACCAGGAGTAATAATTTTCTCGTAACAAAAAACCGGCTGATCTTTTTTTACAAGTCCAGCGATCTTTTCACCAGGAATGTCGTTGGAATCGCAAATTGCTACAATAGCCGAATGTTTTTCAATTTCAGAATAATCAATTGATTTAATGTTTGCATGTGTTGTCGGGACTCGAACCATTACTCCATACAACATTCCGGGGAATTTGTAGTCGTCTGCGAATTTTGCTTCGCCAATTACTTTGGCATAAGCATCCTGACGGATTACTGGTTTGCCAACTATGTTAAAATCTGATTTCATTCAATTAGAAGTTAATTAAAAACATATTTATGTTAAACTCTGGAATTTCTCTGCAAGTCTCTTCCCTTGTACAAATATTTCTTTGCTTAATTTATTTTGGTCAATTCCAGTTAGCTGTAAATTATTCATTAACCATTTTCCATTTTGCATTACTGAATTGACAGAGCGTTCAGTAATACCGTAGACCCAATGGCCGAAGAAGTTTTGCTCGCTCATCGGAGCGGGAGGGACGTAATCCCAAATTACAATGTCGGCACGGTCTCTAACTTGCAATGAAGTGTAATCCGGAAAAAATTTCTTTACAAAATCTATCTGATCAAAATAAATCTTTTGTATCCAATTAAAGCTTTGCTCGAAACTATTTCCCTGATGACGGTGCAATAGAAATAGTTTTTTGTATGAATTTACAGGATCGGCATGCATTCCGTCGGTTCCGCATAGAATTGGAATAGATTTCGGAACAGATTCATAATTTGGCAGTCCTACTGAGTTATTTAAATTTGAATCGGGATTGTAAACAATAGCACTTCCAAATTTCGATATTATATCGTAATCATTATTCTCAAGGTGAATTCCGTGTGCCAAAATACTTTTTTCATTCAATAGATTATTTTCAAACAATCGTTGGACAGGATTTTTCCCAAATTTTTCTAAACTCAATTCTGAATCGGATTTGTCTTCACAGAGGTGAATGTGAATTCCGCAATTGAATTCATTTACATATTTAGCAACAGTTTTAAGTGTATCATTCTCAAGTGTGAATGATGCGTGCAAACCATACAGTGATTTAATGTTTTCAGTTTGAAATTTTGAGAAGAAAGACTCGTTTTCAATAATCGCTTGATTAGTTAGCTTATTTCCATTTCTATCTGACGTTTCGAAGCAAAGAACTCCACGCAAATTGAAATCATTAAGCACCTCGGCTGTCGTTTGCAAACTCCCAATCGTAAAACTTGGAGATGCATGATGATCGAAAATATATGTAACTCCATTTTTTATCGATTCAAATGCAGCCATCTGCGCAGATGCTCTCACCATTTCAAGATCGAGCGCGAGATCAAGCTTCCACCAGAGATTTGTCAAAATATTAAAAAAGTTACTTGTATCACCGGTAACATTTAATCCTTTTGCTAGTCTTGAATAAAAATGATCGTGAAAATTTACATTTGGAATTGTAACTATTCTTCCGGCAGCATTAAAATCGTTCGGATCGGAAAGCGTTTGAGCCGAATTGAATTTCTCAAAATCTTTTTTAATAACTTTATTGATTTTTCCGCTTTTGATGGTAACATCTGCAAAAGTTGGTTTGACAGATTTATCTTCAATCTGGCAGAGCCAAGCATTTGTTATTCTTATTTCGTCTTTAGCTTTTGACATTTTCTTATAGACAAAAATTATTATAGGAACACGGATTATGAAGATTGTTATAATTTATTAAGATTTTAGTCATGATTAATCCTGATAAATCTCCGAAGGAGTCCTTTGGACATAAAAATCTGTGTCCCATTTAATCATTTACCTAATCCAACTTTATTATTGAACTCTTCAATCAACTTATCCCACTCAGGTACAATAGAAAACCTTTCATTCCAATAATTATCATCATACCACTGTGCATTTAGTTCTTCCACATTTTTTCCCTGCTGTTCGACCCAAGTGAAATATTTTAAATTATGAATTGCTTTTTTATCAAAGTAAGTAAGCTCTTTCATATTATCAATTTTTTGCTTCTTTAAGAGAGACGTCCAATCGATCTCTGCCTGTTTCAGGGAATAACTTCCAGACTCTTGGTTCATTTCTTCAAGACGGGAACGATACATTTCTACCGAATCGGTAAAGATAGTAAAGATCACATCATTCTCATTAAACTCAAAATACTTAGCAAGTTTAATTGCTGAGATCATGTTACTTATTGATGAAATTCCCATCCAAGAAAGCTGCGATAATTGTGTATCATCGACTTCTATACTTGACAGATATTTCTGCCCGTCATCTTCGTTGAATAATCTCAAAACCCGCAACGGATCCTCATCGTCAATCGCAGTAACAACATCAGTATTTTTAACATTGTGTATCCAAGGGATGTGCTTATCGCCAATTCCTTCAATCCGGTGCGCACCATAACCGTTCATCAACAGTGTTGGGCATTGCAAAGCTTCCGAAGCGGTGATTTTAATCATGGGAAATTTTTCGCGAAGATAATCTCCTGCACCAATTGTACCAGCCGAACCTGTTGCGCTGACGTACCCGCTCAGCCGTTGATCTTTTAATTTAATTTGATTAAACAAAGTTTCTATCGTTGAACCGGTAATTTCGTAATGCCAAATTGCATTACCGAATTGATCAAACTGATTGAAAATTAAATATTCATCGCTTTGTGCTTCAAGTTCGTGACATTTATCATAAATTTCTTTTACGTTGCTTTCACATCCGGGAGTCGCATAAACTTCCGAGCCGATTTTTTTCAGCCACTCGAATCTTTCTTTGCTCATTTCTTCTGGTAAGATGGCAACAGCATGAACTCCGAGCAAAGCGGAGTTGAATGCACCGCCGCGGCAGTAATTTCCCGTACTTGGCCAAACAGCTTTATGGTAATCTGGATTGAATCTGCCGGTAACTAAGTATGGCGCCAGACAACCATAAGTTGCTCCCACTTTGTGAGCGCCCGTTGGGAAAAACTTTCCAACCAAACCGATTATTCTTGCTTTTACACCAGAGATTTCTTTTGGGATCTCAAGAAAATTTATATTTCCGATCTCACTACTTTTTGAATCATTTCTCCAATTAATTCTGAAAAGATTGAGTGGGTGAATTTCATCCATTCCAATCCTTGCGAGTTGCGATTGAATTGATTTTGAAATTGTGTTTGGTTCTTTTAATTCATTGAAGGTAGGTAGAATAATATTTCTCTTTTTACATCGTTCAATCGTTCTTTCTAGATTATCGACGCTTTTTATTGACCAATTCCATTCGCTCATGAAAAATACCTAAATAGTTAATTTTTGTTAATTTCCTTACAAAGATAAAATTTTTCCGACTTGAATGAAGGGATTTGTAAAAAATCCTCCCCCGAATTGGATTTGCCGCTTAAACTGAGAAGTACAAAAGAAAATATAATTTCTTGAAAATCCTTTTATTTATAGTTAATTTCCTGCCGTTATTTTATTGAAATTTTAACAATATGGGTTTCATACGATATGAAGTCGCCAATTAAAATACTCGTTATTTTGTTTGTGATCTCGATCACATCAAATTTATATGCACAACAATTTCCATCAGGCTACGACATTTTTGAAAAAGCGAAAAATGCAGTCGCCATCGTAAATGTATATGATGAAAACCGCAATTTACTACGCATTGGTGCCGGTTATACGTATACTGCGGATGGACAAATTGTAACATCACATTCGCTCGTAAATGGAGGGACTTACGTTAAAATAAAAGTGAACGATACAGAATTCGCTCCGAGTGCGCTGTATAAAATCGACCGCCGACGTGATCTAATTGTCTATAAAGTAGATGGTAATAATTTGCCTTTCCTTCCAGTCGGAAATTCTGATAATGTAAAAATTGGCGATAGAATTTTTACAATAGGAAATCCAAAAGGATTTGAAAGATCATTCTCCGAAGGAATGATAAGCGGAAAAAGAGATTTTGGTGCCGGGAAAGTATTTTTCCAATTTACCGGAATGAGTTCGCCTGGTATGATAGGGAGTCCATTATTAAATGAATATGTTGAAGTAGTCGGCTTGATATCATCAAGAAGCTATATGAATGAAAGCATAAATTTCGCGACACAGATAAACAGCTTGAAGCCGATACTTGAATCAACAGAAGTGAAAAATTATTCCGTACCAAACTTTTTTGTTTACGAAAAACCCCCGACAAATTTCAACATTGGTCTTTCGTATGAAAGTATGGGCAATCATTCAACCGCGATCTGGTATTATTTGAAATCGCTCAAAGATGAAGTCAAATCGGATACTTTTCGGCGACTTGCTTACTGCCATGAACAATTAGGCAATATTAAGTTTGCTGAAGATTACTATCGTAAAGCCCGCGAACTTGATTCAGTTAATTGAACTGAAACTTTTTGTTTGTTCGTATGTTGCATTTTAAACTACCATTGTAGTAAAGTTTAAGACTATAAAGAACTTTTAATCATATCTAAAAATATTTTAAATGAATAGAGATGAAAAACTCATACTTAAAATATTACAAGGTGGTTCAGATTCAAACATTCCTTTCGATGAATTATCCCGACTATTGAAGAATTTAGGATTTGAGGAAAGAGTTAGATGAAGTCACCATATTTTTCGTAAAGAGGGAATCATCGAAATGATAAACTTACAGCACGATGGAGATAAAGCAAAACGATATCAAGTACGACAAGTTAGGAAATTATTACTAAAATATAATTTGGTGAAGGAACTATAATGTACAAATATGAAATTATTATTTACTGGGATAAAAATGATAAAGTTTATATCGCCGAAGTACCAGAGCTACCTGGATGCAGCGCTCACGGAACTACCTACGATGAAGCCCTGACGAACATAAAGGAAGCAATTCGTCTTTGGATTGACACTGCAAAAGAATTTGGTACTCCGATTCCTGAACCAAAAGGTCAGCGATTAATTTATGCATAAACGGATTGTCTTAACTAAAAGTTTGAGTAAATCGAGCAGATAACATCGAAGAGGAGTTCGAAATTTCAATTTCTCAGAGTAATTTTCTTAAACCATTTTTCAATTACTGAAGGATTGATTTTACCATAGCCATAATTTTATTTAGATTGTTTTATTATTTTTAATTTAGTTTTTCAATAAAAGAAACCAATCCTTGTTAACAACTGCATTAGACAAAATCGGCTCAAAGACTCTCTCATTCTTAAATGAATTCGGTGAGATAAGCACTCTCTTTTTTAAAATTCATTTCAGCATGGCAAGAGTTTTTCGTGATCGAAAACTCATCCTTAAACAAATGGAACATATCGGCGTCGATTCACTTCCACTTGTATTTATAATTGCGATTTTTACTGGAGCAGTTTCTGCCTGGCAGGCTGCATACCAATTAAAAGGGCTCGCACCGCTTTCGTTCATCGGAGGTGCAACAGTTCGTGCGGTTATAACTGAGTTAGGTCCTGTTCTTACTGGAATTGTAATCGCAGGGCGAGTCGGTGCATCAATTGCTGCAGAGCTTGGTACGATGAAAGTCACAGAACAAATCGATGCGCTTGAGACAATGTCAATTAATCCAATTCGATATTTAGCTATGCCAAGATACTTAGCTGCATTAATCATGATGCCGATATTAGTAATTTTTGCCGATCTGATTGCAGTTTGCGGCGCCTATTTCGTTTCAAACTTCTTCCTTGGAATTTCGTTCAATGTATTTTTTGAATCCGTAAGAAGTTTTTTTGTTTTCGGTGATTTTGTTTATGGATTAGTTAAAGCAACTTTTTTCGGGGCGTTTACTTCACTGATTGGTTGTCATATTGGTTTTAAAACTGAGGGAGGCGCAGAAGGAGTTGGGCTTTCGACCATTCGCTCATTCGTTCTTTCAGCCGCGATAATTTTAATTCTCGATTATATTCTCTGGAATCTGTTTATTTAGGTTTCTTCTCGACTAGAGCTGCCTGCTGCTTTAATTCAAAAAAATATTTGTGCAGCTCATTCCCCAATTCTTTTGCAAATTCTTTTTGTAGTAGGTATTTAATATCAGAATCGTTAGACGCTGAAATCGAGTCATCAACGATCCAGATATTTTGAAGTGTCTGATGCCATTTCTTGATCTTTTTTAATTCGTCTGTACTCCCATTATTTCTATTGTCAAGAATGATCAATGAGTAGTATTCTCTTTCAATACTTTTCAGCTCCTTCGAAACATTACCGATTTGAATTTTATAATTTCTAAGCTCCCCTTTTAATATTTTTTCAATTTGTTTATTTACGAGTGAATCAGAAATGAAAACTTTCGGCACAGCGATTTTTAATGTAAAGAAAATCTTTGTCCCGCCTGAAGATTTATCCGCTTTCTTCTTCTTACCACTTGCTTTAATTGGGCTCTCAATTTTTAACTCACCGCCGTGAAACTGTACGATCTCCCTGCATAGTGAGAGCCCGAGCCCGGTTCCGCGTTCCCCCTTAGTTCCTCTTCTCGAAATTTTTTCTCTGAAGTCGAATAATTTTGATTGGATTTCTTTCGGTATCCCGATTCCATAGTCGGTGACGCACAATTCAATAAGACCGTTTGGCTTAAGCTGTGAGGTAACTTCAATTTTACTTTTCTCGTGACTGAATTTTATAGAGTTGGAAAGAAGATTAATCAACAATCTCTCAAAAAGATGCCCGTCGATCAGAACTACTACGTCATCAACACCGCTGATAATTTTAATTTCTTTTTGATGCGCCAGTCCTCCTACAGAATTTATTGCTTCACGAACTGCAAAACGAAGATTTCTTTGAGTTGGAGAAAATTTCTCTTTGCCGGATTCAATATTTGACCAATCGAGTAAATTCGTTATCAAATTTAATTGATGCTTCGCAGACGAATGAACTAAGTTCAAATAATATGAAAGTTCTTTGTGATCCGCAGTGGGCTGTTCTATCAAGGCATTAACCATTCCAATTATACTTGCAGTCGGTGCTCGCAGATCGTGAGAGAGAATTGATAAGAATCTATCTTTAGTTTCGTTCAGCTTTTTGTATCTTAATTCAGAATCTTTAAGCTCTTCATGAATCATTTTCTTTTCAGTAATATCTCTCGAAATTGAAAGAATGACCGAATCTTTATATTCAGGAAGCTTTATCAGCAGATTCTTCTCCTCAATGATTTTACTTTGGCCATTTGAGGCGGTAAAAGGATATTCAAATTCAGAATATTCCTTTTTGGATTTTATAAAATCTTGAAAATATTTTTTGTAAGAATTCGGATCTGAGCTCAACTCTGCATTCCTTCGGTTAAGGAAATCCTGTTCACTAAACCCGTAAAGCTCACAAGCTTTTTTATTCACAAGAAGAATGCTTCCGGATTTGTTGGATAATTTAAGGGCATCGTCGGATTCGTTCCAAATAGTTCTGAACTTTTCTTCGTTGAGCTGGAGTTTTCTTTCAGCTAGCAGCTGCTCTGTTCTATCACGCAAAAAGAGAAGAATGATTTTTTTCCCTTTAATCTCCATCAATCCAGCAGAGACTTCACACTCGATAATTTGTTTTCCACTGTGAACTTTCCAAATGAACGAATAAAATTGATTTTCAACTACGTTTTGAAGTGCATTATCTAAATATTCATCCTGACCCGACTTTTTGGATTGACCGTAGAAAGAAAACTCGCTCAGCGTCAATCCAAATATTTCATCTTTACTCTTGGAAAAAAGTGTTTCGGCTTTGCTGTTACAATCGATTATCCCTTCGTCCAAAGAATATATTACGATAGGTTCAATTGCCGATTCAAATAATTGCGAATACTTCAGCTCGCTGCTTTCATACTCTTCACTCAATTCTTTCAGAGCAGTGACATCATTTATTGTTATATAACATTTTAAAAACTGCCCATGAATATCAAAGAGTGCACGTGCATCTATTATACCTTCGAGAAGTTCATTATTCTTTTTAACGATTTGGACTTCATAGTTAGATAAATGACCAGTTTTTAGTAATTCATTGAATCCATCGGTGCTGAACTTTTGCTTTGAACCAAATGTCAAC
This sequence comes from Ignavibacteria bacterium, assembly GCA_016873845.1. Taxonomy (NCBI): domain Bacteria; kingdom Pseudomonadati; phylum Ignavibacteriota; class Ignavibacteria; species Ignavibacteria bacterium. The sequence goes on along the minus strand of VGVX01000071.1, from coordinate 3,222 downwards.
AAATCAAAAAGCTTTTTCCCAATAATTTGATTTCGTGAATAACTCGTTTTTACATACCAATGAGCATTTGCATCGAGGATAGTTCCATTTTGGTCGAGAGTCGTAATCATTACCGGCGTGTTTTTGTAGAATTCCTCGTACTTAATTTTTTCTTCCAGGATTGACTGCTGAGATTTTTGCTGATCGGTTGAATCAAGAAGTAAAATTCCCGCAGTATGATCATCTAATCGAAAGAATTTAATACTTAATATCTTTTTCTCTTGGCTTTTTTCTAAGACAAACGGATCAATAATTTCGCTGGATTTTTTCTTTACCGCTTTACGTACTTTACTTTTAGTTTCCTTCCAATAATCATAAGGCCAAAATATTTTTAACTCTTTACTTATAGCATCTGATAAATTGATTTCAAATAAATCTTGAGCTTTTGGATTAAACGACTTTAGAATGACTTTCTTTTCTTCATTTCGTACAACGATTAAAATTGGATCAGGAAAGTTATCAATAATTGATGAGTTTACATCTTGAATTGATGAACTCTGAGAAAATGTTTTTTTGATGGAAGTCTCTTTATTCTCTTTAATCTTCTTTTTCATCATTTTCCTGCGGGGATGAGGGGAGAAGCAATGACTCCATTTTGATTCCGGATTCCTGCCTAAGTTCATCGATTTGAACTAAAGGTTTTTCAAGTTGATTTCGGCGTGTTGACATTAACGATTCATATTCTTTTTTCGCATCGTCAATCCTTCTTCCCATTTTTTCGAGCGACTCAATGAACTTTTCCCACTGTTTGTGAAATGTGTTCATCAACGATATTATCAGCGATGCTTTTTTCTCTAAGCTGAAATTATCAACTGCCTGACGGATAATTGCAAGAATCGCATAGAGTGTGATCGGGGAGCAAAGAATAACTTTCTGCTTCAGCGATTCATCAATGAGATTTGAATCGTGTTCCATCACAAATGAATATATCTGCTCATTCGGTATGAAGACGAGTACATAGTCAACAGTATTCTCATCAGGATTAATGTAATCACGCGAAGTGACTTCTTTTATTCTGGCGCGAATATCGCGGAGAAAAATTTCTTTATATTTCTTCTTCTCAGTGTCGTTTTCAGTATTCAAATAAGCGGAATAATTATCCAGCGGAAATTTTACATCCATATTCACAGAGAGATCGTTCGGGAGAAGAAATGTATAATCTGGCCTTGTGCTGGTTGACTGCAGAGCTTTTTGTTTTAAGTAATTTATTCCCTCTTTTAATCCGCTGAGACGCAATATGTCTTCCGCCATTCTTTCTCCCCACTGCCCCCGAGTTTTGCTGCTTGCAAGAGCATTTTTCAATTGACTCGTTGAATCGGAAAGTTCTTTTGTGACTCTGCTTTGCTGCTGGATCTGCTCGGCGAGTGTGCTGAATTTTTGCACTCTATCTTTTTCTATCGTCTTCATCAGATCCTGAACATTTGTGAGCTCATCCTTCATCGTCTTCAAAGTCTGATCGATTAATTCTTTCTTTTCGTTTAAAGTTAGATTTCCAGATTGAAGCTGTTTTGAAAGAGTCTCATTGGCAAGTTTCAAAAATTGTTCAGTGCTTTTGCTTAATGCTTCGAATGAAAGACTGGTGAAAGAGCTTTTTAAATAATCAATTATTAATTCTCTTTCTTTTTCCTTATCACTTTCCGCAGCAGAGATGAATGATGCAGCCATTTGATTCATATCCTTCTTCCGCAGAAGAAAAAAGATCAGCACTGCAGCACCGCCGATAAAAAATCCGAGAATAAAAATTAAAATCGATTGCATTATCTGAAAATTTTTTGAAAATATATTAAAAATTCAAAAGAGAAGCCCAACTTTTTGACACCTTTATTCTGCCAGCCACTGAACATTCGGTGGCTGATAAAAGAGTTGACACTGAAAAGTTGGTGTCAAACCTAAAAACCGAAGAGATTCTATCTTTCAAAATGTATCTCGGAACCTAAAAAGATAGAATCTTTCAACACATCAGAAAAACTGTCACCGAGGGGTCGGTGACAGCAGGTAAATCAAAAAGTTCAGCTTGATAGCCACTGACCACTCAGTGGCAGATAAATGAGTTGTCACAGAAAGGTCGGTGACAGCATAACCAAGGTAACATCTTTTGCTTGTCAGCCACCGACCACTCGGTGGCTATTCATGTGATGGACTGGATATACTGGTTCTTAAATGGCTGATCATTTCAAAATTATACCACCTTTATTAGTATTGACTTTAATAACAGAATGATCTCCCTTGCTATAATTCCTAGCGCTTGAATATTTATAGAGTTCTGGCTTTTCGACCAAACCCGATTCGACAGGATTTAAGTGAATATAATTAAGTTTGGTCCAGAACATTTTCGAATCTCTAATAACTTGATCATCAAACCTCTTCATCCAGAACTTTCTTTTTCTGTCTTTATACTCTACAGCATGTTTCTCAAATAGACTTATTAAATCATATCTGTTTTCGTGTTCGAGAAGTTCCATTACGTCCCATGCAGAATATTTCTTTATATCTCTCATTATATCTGAAATTGATCCAGATGCCGGATTAACTTCAACAATCCAATGAAAGTGAGATGGCATGATTACATAAGCGAGTATTTCAAATTTATATTTCTCCTGATAGTGTTTTATATTTTTTACTAAAGCATCACAACATCTGTCGTTTGAAAACACATCGAGAAAGTCAACAACTGTTGTTGTCACGAAGAAGTATGTTTCACTCGATAAATTTGAACGTCCTCTTATGGGCATCTCGCTTAATTTGTTTTATTCTAAATTAAATCATTTGAAGTAGAAATAAAAACTATGTCACCGAGTGGCCGGTGACGACAAGGTAGGCCAGGCCAGAATTGCTCGCCACTGACCATTCAGTGGCGAAAAGTATCGTTGTGACAGCCACCGTCAATACGGTGGTTTTCACACTACCAGCCGTTAATTGCAAGCTGCCGAACATTCGGCGGCTTACCTAGTCTCGTTAACATCACTTAGCAGCTCATAAAAAAACTGTCACCGAAGGGTCGGTGACAGCAGGTAAAACTCAAAAGATTCTATCCCGACTTTTGTCGGGATAGAATCTTTCAACATCGACTCAACAAAAAAAATGCCCGACTAAGAATAGCTGGGCATTTTTCAGTTCGGGGGATCTTATTATCCGGGAACCGCAGCTTAATAACATCAAAAAATACCATCCCGATAAAACGAG
>VGVX01000070.1 GCA_016873845.1 Ignavibacteria bacterium | reverse complement strand
TAAATTTGAGCACAATATATATTATTAGTGCGATACCAAATGAGGCGAAAAGAAAAATTACCCATAGCACTCTGACAATTGTTGGGTCGATATTCAAATACTCTCCAATTCCTCCGCAAACCCCAAATATCATCTTATTATTTGAAAGAGTAAGTTTTTTAGGTTCATTTGCTGTCATAATTTTCTCCTCGAAAGTATTTTTTTTTGAGATAAATAAAATTCCTGCTGCAATCAAAACAAATGGAAAAATTTTGTGTTCGAATAAAGCTGCAAAATATGAAGTGGACATAAGTTCAAGGTAATATATAAATAGAATTACTCCTCCAAATATCAAGCTTAACCCAACAAACAATTTTTTTTCAAAATGTATTCTGATTTCATCAGATGGAATAACTTCATTATTAGAAAAGTCCACAGGAATTATGAATCCGAATAAGATATAAAATATCAAACCGGCTCCGCCAACTAGAAAAAAAAGTATGAAGAGTAATCTTATTACTGCAGAATTAATTCTAAAATATTCTGAAAGACCGCCGCAGATACCAAATATCATTCGATTGTGAACCGAACATCGCAGAAGTTTTTGCTCCGTTGGTTCAATAAGATTTTCGTTGTGCTCTTCGCCCATGTCTCAAATTATTATAGTAAAAATTCTTGTGCAAGAAATAAAAGGTCCCAAGTTAAAGTTAATTCCAAGAATTTGTTATCTCTCATCTTCTGGAAAAAATAACTTTTCTTTTTCGTGCAGCTCAGTTGCTCTTTTCTCCCATTCAATAAATAATTTTTCAAGTTTTTTTGTTACATTGTTGTATTCAACGAAGATTATATGATGGTTTGAGTTTTTCATGAAAGATGGAGAATTCATCTCAACTTCTAGAATTTTCTTGCGAGCTTCTAATTCTGAAATTTCTTTTTCAATTACACCCACATTTAATTTGATTTCTTTAGTAGCTTGATAAAATTTTTGTCTTGCTTCTGCTTCGAATCTTTTCTGCAGTCTCCTTTGATTTGTTTTTTCATTCTTTATTGCTGGTTCTTCGTTATAATTCGAAAGTTCAATCTTGGAAAGGTATTCAGAAACATTCCCAAGATATGTTTTGATCTTTTCATCTTTTACTTCAATTACTTTACTCACAATTGGATCAAGAAACTCAACATCGTGAGAGACGATTAATAAAGAACCATCGTAATCGATCAGCGCGTCCTGCAGGATTTTCTTGGAATCAATATCGAGATGATTCGTCGGTTCATCCATTATTAAAAAATTAGATGGGTGAAGTAAAATTTTGGCTAAAGCTAATCGGCTTTTTTCTCCGCCTGATAATACTTTTACTTTTTTAAATACCTCATCGCCATTGAATAAAAAGCAGCCGAGAATTGTCCTCAATTCTCGTTGACTCTTTTGCGGATTCACATTTTCGACAGTTTCCAAAACGGAAATATTCAAATTCAATTGTTCTGCAACATCTTGTGAGTAATAACTCGTAATCACATTGTGACCAAATTGTATTTTCCCATTATCGATCGATTCTTCACTTGCAATAATTTTAGACAGGGTAGTTTTGCCAGATCCGTTTTTCCCAACTATAGCGATTTTATCTTCCTTATTAATTTCAAGGTTAATCCCATTAAATACACTGTGAGAACCGAATGATTTCTGGGCGTTCTCCATTCGCAGAACGATTTTACCGCTTCTGGGAGTGTTACCGAAATCGAAACTAATTGTATGTTCTTCATCATGCAATTCGATCTTTTCAAATTTGTCCAGCATTTTAATTCGGCTTTGCACTTGCCTCGCTTTAGTTGCTTTGTAACGAAATCGTTCAATAAATCTCTCAATTTGTTTTATTTTTTGCTGCTGATTTTTGAACGATGCAATCAATTGTTCACGCTTTGTTTCTTCGGCTTCCAAATAATTTTTAACATTTCCATTATACATGTTGATGGTGCCGAAAGAAAAACCCAGAGTTTTTTTTGTCACAGTATTAAGAAAATGCTGGTCATGAGAAACGATTATTACCGCGCCGGGAAATTTTTGTAAATATTTAATTAAGAACTCGAGCGAGTCTAAATCCAAATGATTCGTTGGTTCGTCGAGCAATAAAATATCTGGATTGGATAACAAGATTTTGCTAAGAGCAATTCTCATTTTCCATCCACCGCTGAAAAGCGACGAGTTTTTGATCAAATCATTTTCCGTGAAACCAAGTCCAAAAAGGATTTTCTTTGCGTTGCTTTTGAAAACTTCGGGATTAATTTCGTGGATTTTTTCTTGTACTTCGCCAAGTTTTTTTATTAATGCACTATCGTGTGAAAATTTAAGTCCGTTAAGCAAAAGTTTTTCAGAATTTTCAAGCTCAACAAGACTTGAATTGCTTTGATATATTTCATCGAAAAGACTTTTATCGGAATCTTCGCTGATATAGTCTTGGGGCAGATAACCGATTGATATTCCGCTCTGGAAATTTATTGAACTGGATTCAGGTTCCTGAATTTTGGAAAGAATTCGTAAAAGAGTAGTCTTCCCGCAGCCATTTGGGCCGATAACTCCAATTTTATCACCGGAGTTTATTTTAAAAGAAGCAGAATGAAAAAGATATTCACCGCTAAATTGAATCGATAAATTCTCTGTCGAGATCATCCCACATTAGTAAATAGTTCCTTCCTCGCTTGACCATTTGATTTATCATTCACCTTAGCATAATGAACCGATTCGTTCAATGCCGATAGAAACTTGTCGAAATCTTCTTTATACAAAAAGATCTTGAATTTTTCTGAATCGTTCTCGGTTCGTTTTTTTTCGGTGATAGTTATGTATAGTTCATTCGTATTTTTGGTAGAACGAACATCCAAGAAGTAAGTTCTACGGCCTGCCTTCACAATACGAGTGAATATTTCATTATTATATGTATCCACTGCTCTTCCCTTATGTTAAGTGTTACCTATTTATTACAGCGACTTTTCCAGTTGTTAACTGTTCTCCATCTTCGCTGTAAGCGATTATAAAATAAATTCCTGAAGAAACAAGATTGGAATTTTTATCCCTTCCATTCCAAAATGCTGTTCGACCTCCAGGAGTTGAAAACTCATTCACTAAATTTCCATCAACAGATAAAATTTTTATTAATGAATTTTTTACCAAACCATCTATTGTCAGTTTTGGTTCCTTTGTGTTATCAATATATAACGGATTTGGATATAACTCTATTTTTGCAAAACTTTCTAACGGTTTGATTGAAATCGTGTACAAGCTCGATAATCCGTTATCAGTTCCGATGTAAACTAAACCATTTTTATCATTAATTGCAATACTTTTTACATCATCACTTAAAAGAGGGGAATTTCTTGTATTGTATTGTGCAATGAGAGAACTCCCATCCGGACTTAAGACCCAAACACCACTTCTCGTTCCAATCCATTTATTATTTAATCCGTCGACTGTAATGCAATTAATATATTGCTGTCGAATTGAAAAAATACTTGTTACTCTTTGTTCAGGTCGGGTTGGATTAACAACAACATTTACGCCTAAGTTAGTCCCGATCCAAATTTCTCCACGAAGATCGACTGCTATGGAGGTTGGAGGACCATTCAAACCATTCGATGTTGTTAGCAAACCCCAAGTTTTTGAAGTTGCGCCGGTTTCATTGAAGTAATAAACTCCCTGTGTGATCGAAGTTTGGGTTGAAAGTGCCGTGATCAGCCACTTTGTATCATATCTATCAATTACAATATCATCTAAGAGAGTAGCTTTTGAGTTGAATCCATTTTGATAGAAAGTCCATTTTCCGTCAGGAGAAAGTTTGCCAAGTATTTTTTCGTTTCCTGCATCACGATTTAAAATCCAAATATTTTTTTTCGAATCTTCTGCAACTCCAGAAATCACGATAAAATTTTTATTGTTAACAATACCGACTAATGAATCGACATTTGAATTATTGTATCTGATGATCAAGCTATCATTTTTAATTTTTAGTGCGCCATATCCCCATCCAAGCAGCCAAACCGTGTTGTCAGAAGTTGAAACTGCTTTGTGATAAGAGTTTGCGCCCATGATTGAATACTCGCCGAAGAGAAAATTTTTCCATCCTGTCTCATCCAAGCGGTAAAATCCTTGATTGACTACGTCCTTTCCCGATGCTGCCCAAAGTTTTCCGTTATCGTCTACGGCAATTGAGGGAAAGAGATTTGTTGTCGGGCCAGGAGGGGCTAAAGTATTCACTGATGAACCAACAAGTATCGGAATTCCAATGTTAGATGATGCAAAATAATTTTTTGATGAAATTGATTTTGCTAAATCAGTAATTTTGCCGCCGAAATCTGCAAACTGGAGAGTGAAAGCACCTTGATAATAAATCCAAAGAGCAAATTCGGTTGCGATAACCAGACTGTCTCCTTTAGCAATTAAATCAATGACATTTGCCGAAGAGACTGAACCGGATTTTCGAATAAATGTTGAATCGGCTAGATAAAATAAACCTGCCGGAGTTGATGCATAAAGAGTATCGTTAAACCTAACGATGGATGAGACAATTTGAGTCGGCAAGCCGTGCAGGTTAGAGAAATTTCTCCAAGATTCAGGTGTGAGGTAATTTGCCAATCCATCTTTCTGAACCGCAATGCCTTTTTCGGTTGCAGCCCAAAGTGTGTCATCAACAAGAACAGAATTCACCCTTAAATCTGCACCGAAGCTGCCAAGTTTGTTGTACGTATCACCGAAAGTTAAGCCAGTTGAGTAAATGATACTTACACCAAAATCCGTAGAAACATATACAATCGTATCTTGAATCGTGAAGTCATTAATTCTTTTTTTTGTTTTTTCGGAATTGGCAATTGCGACTATATAATTCCAACTTTTTGTTGAAGGATTATAAATATCTATATTCCCTGTCGAGGAGCCAAACCATACTCTCCCAAGTTGATCAATTGCAATTGCAGTTACGTTTATCGATTTGAGTCCTTCGGTCGTTGTAAACTGTTCAAATGTTTTTTTTGAATAGGAATAATAAAAAACACCGCCAGTTGTTCCCGCCCAAATTCCATCATCGGTAACGGCAATTTTATTAATACTCTTCATGTTAGTGAAGTTCTGCCATTTACCAATTTGACCGACTGCATTTATGTTAAATGCGAGAAGTATGATCAATGCAATGATTGATTTTTTGTATGTCATTTTTTCCTCCAAGTTATGCATCGTATCAATACTTCAGTAATATCCTCTTAATTATTTTTTATAAATAATTTTGATTCCTTCAAGCAATATTTAGTCGTTTTTTCATTGAATGAATATTCTCAACGGATGTTCCAAACTTACCAAAATTTTTGAAATCATTCCTCAATCCTCCGTGAAAATCTGATCCGCCTGATTCCAGTAAATAATGTATTGACGCTATTTTACGGAAGTAATCCGTTTTGGCACTGTCATGAGACGGGTGAACAGTTTCGATGCCGTCGAGTCCGCTTTTTATCAGTGCTTGAATGTATTTATCAGGAATGTAATTCGGATGAGCAAGAAAAGAAAGACCGCTGGCTTTATTTATTAGTTCGATGACGTCTTTTGGCGAGAGGTGAATTTTTTTTTCAAATGCCGGACCAGAATTGCCGATAAATTTTCCGAAAGCTTCAAAATAATTTGAAACGATATTTTTATTGACCATTGCTTCTGCAATATGAGTCCGAGCGATTGAACTTCCGTTTGAAATTTCCATAACATCGTCCATGGTTAGATTGAAGCCAAGCTGGCGGAGTTTCACTATCATCCTTTCCGCTCTTTTTACTCGCTCTTCACGGAAGTTAGTTAGATAATTTAAGAGCGCTTCGTTTTCTATATTGATATAATAACCGAGTATGTGAAGTTCTTTGTGGTAGTATTCCGTGCTTACTTCTACGCCGGGGATAATCTTTACGCCCAAATCATTTCCGATTTCAATTGCTTCTTTAATGGCTCCAATTGAATCGTGATCTGTAATTCCTAAATATTCAATACCGAGATTCTTCGCCCTGGTAATTAATTCCAAAGGAGTTAATGAACCATCAGAGTATATTGTATGAGAATGTAGATCGGCAATTATTTTCATTTATTAGACAATAAGTTTCATTTATCTTTTAATATGCGATCGTAATAATTTAAATACACAAGCACAAATTAACCAACCCAAACGAAATTCACATCTAATTTATTCAAACGATGGAATAAAAACAATAGGGAGACGAAATCCAAAAAGCGATTTAAGAAATTTGAGTAATACTAATATTTTCAATTTTTTTTATGTAATTTATCTCAACACAAAATTGGTTTGCCATGAAAGACTTTTTTGCATTAATAACCATACTCTCAATTTTTTCTCTTGGGATTGATTACTTTGCTGTAATTTCGTTTGAACGGGGGTCGAAGCTTGTTCCTTCGTCATCACGTGCAGTTACTTTTAAGAGCGTACTCGGCTGGGCGATTTATTCTGTTTCGCCGGTTAAATCTGCAGTAACCGTTTTACCCTTAATTGCCATATCGTTTATAATATTTTTTCAAATGGAAATTTCACTTCTTTGGTGGATCGGATTGTTCCTTCAATTCGGATATGGAATTTATTTCGTCGGTTATATTTATCCAAAAATGCGCCGATTTGCTAATTGGGATTTGCGAAATCCAATTGCCAAGTGGGAATCGCTTTATTCTACATTTGCGAAGGCAAATTCGTTTCTTCTGATTTTCGGAACCCTTGTAAGCATTCTCCTCTGTGTTGCTTTTTTCTTGAGCTAAATCTGAAATTCGTTCCTTTGCTCTTCGAGTTATTATTTTCTAATTTTGTATCAGATTTATGGATTAATTTCACTCACTTTAATCCTCGAGTATTTCAAAAATGATTTTCAAATTGAACTTATAGGTAAAACGATGATAGATTACCCGAAACATTTATACATGATTGTTTATCCAATAAATGCACTTGTTGCATCGCAGCTTGAACCAGAAGATTTCGGAATGCACTTTGCTGTCGGAAGCACAAAACATTACAGCGGTAAAGTAATTTTTGTGGAAGTCGATATAAACTTTCGAAATGCGTACTTTGACATTGAGCATTTTTTAAATCAAACCGTTCCCGATACAGTAACAAAACGTCCAAAAAGAACTAAGTTTATCAAGTCCTATGACGTAATTGCGAATGTTCCATTAAATGTATTAAAGAAGCTTTACCTCGTTAAAGCTAATGGAGTTGTGCTCCCTTTAGAAAAAAAAGAATATACAGCAATAAACGAACCGGGTTTGATTAGAATATATCAAGAAATAGCACCACTCGAGACTCTCGTCGGATCCACAAAGGACCAGCGAGAATTTGGCAGATTCATTACAACTGAAACAAAATCAAAAGGTGCACCGAAAATTTTATTCACACAAATAGATTTTAACATAGATAAATTTTTTGAAGAGAACAGAGGGAAGGGAATAATCACTTGTCAAATTCCTAATGTGAATCCTTATCGTGTTAAAGAATGTATCGAGGAGTTAAAACGTCATCCAGAAAAACTAACCAAGACTATTAGTCTCGGTTCGGTCATGAAGGAAATTTCTTTTTCACTTTTAAAACATGGATTCTGGTTCGTCGAAAAAGATGAAATGGTTTTCTATCCAATGCCTACGATCGAAGAATTGGAAACAAAATATTTTTATTGGTGGAAATACTCCGCTAGCTAAGTAAAAAGATTAAAAATAAATATTGATAAATAATTTGAAAATTGGAGGATATACACATGGCAATTAAAGTTGCAATTAACGGTTTCGGAAGAATAGGCAGATTAGTTTTCCGAAGATGTCTCGAAGTCGGCGGGTTCGATTTCGTAGCAATTAACGATTTAACAAGCCCAAGAGTACTTGCACACCTTCTTAAATATGATTCAGTTCATGGGAGATTCAATGGGACGGTGGATGTTGATGGAAATGATCTTATTGTGAATGGCGATAGGTTGAAAGTCTATGCAGAAAAAGATCCGGCAAAACTTCCATGGGGAAATTTGGGAGTCGATGTAGTAGTTGAATCCACAGGCGTTTTCAGGAAGCCAGAGCAGTTGAAAACTCATCTTAATAATGGAGCGAAAAAAGTTATTCTGACAGTTCCAGCGGACGAAAAAGAATCTAAAATGGATGCGACAGTTGTTTTAGGAGTGAATGATGAAGTTTTGAAACCTGATATGAAATTGATCTCCAACGCATCATGCACAACTAATTGTTTGGCTCCTATGGTTAAAGTTCTTCATGATAATTTTAAAGTGAAGTATGGATTAATGACTACAGTTCATTCTTATACAAACGATCAAAATCTTCTCGATCTTCCTCACAAAGATTTAAGACGTTCACGGGCTGCCGCGATGTCAATTATTCCATCAACAACGGGCGCTGCAAAAACAATAGGCAAAATTATACCCGAACTTAAAGGAAAACTTGATGGAACGGCATTGAGAGTTCCAACTCCAGATGGGTCAGTTACTGATTTTGTCTGCATGTTAGAAAAATCAGCGACTGTCGAAGAAATAAATGCAGCATTCAAAAAAGCCGCAGAAACTTCCATGAAAGGCGTTCTTGAATACACCGAAGATGAAATCGTTTCCGCGGATATCGTTCATCATCCAGCTTCATGTATTTTTGATGCAAAATCAACAATGGTAATAGAGGGGAATATGGTGAAAGTCCTCGGCTGGTACGATAACGAATGGGGATACTCGTGCAGAGTAGTTGATTTGATTCAAAAAATCAGCTAAGAAAAAATAATTAAATTAAACCTCCAGGATTTTATCTGGAGGTTTTTTATTTTAAATAAAAAAGTTTATGAAAATGAAAATCGGTCTTGCACAATACTCTCCTGTTTGGGAGGATAAAAAAGCGAATCAAATAAAGATTGAAAATCTTTTGTATAATTTTAAAGAAGATATTTCGTTATTAATTCTTCCTGAGCTTAGTCTTACCGGCTTCACAATGCATTCAGATAAATTTGCAGAATCGCTGAATGGAGAAAGTGTTTTGTATTTCAAAAATCTTGCTACAAAAAGAGCAGTTCATGTTTTTACTGGAATAATCGAACGAGATCAAGACAAAATATTTAATACACTTCTTCATATTAATCCAGAAGGGGAGTTAATCGGTAAATACCGGAAGATTCATCCGTTTTCTTATTCGAGAGAAAATGAGTTCTATCACAGAGGAACTAAGCCAGTAATTACCGAAATTGACAATTTCAAAGTCGGACTTACTATTTGTTATGATTTGCGATTTCCTGAACTTTATCGTTTTTACGGAAAAGAGAAAGTCGACATTCTAATCAACATTGCAAATTGGCCGATTGCACGGATCGAGCATTGGCTCCTTTTACTGCGTGCGAGAGCGGTTGAAAATCAGTGTTATATGGTTGGTGTAAATCGAGTAGGGAGCGATCCGAAACTGAGTTATAATGGTCACAGCAGCGTTTTTGATCCAATGGGAATTGAATTATTAGATATTACTGATCAGGCAGGAATTTTTTCTGCAGATCTTCATAAGGAAAAAATAAATGAGGTAAGAAAATCACTTCCATTTTTAGAAGATATTTATCTTATATAATACCTGGTAAATCTGCCGCTGCTTTCATTAACCAATAATATTTTGTATTTTTTTTCAAATCAAATTAATTGATGCGAGGAAAATATGCGTCTTGCCTTTCTCATAGTTTCAGTTTTTCTTTTTTCGAGTGTTACCTTTAGCCAGGTTGGTGATGATGAATTGGTTGAACTTAAAGAGCTAATTCCGGATATCGTGCTCGATTTGCGCTATAATTCCACAAATAATTTTGTTCATCAAAAACTATATTCAACGGATGTTTGTCTAATCAGCCGAGCGGTTGCACAAAGATTGGGTCTCGTTCAAGATAGCTTACGCAAGCTCAATTTAGGATTAAAAATTTTTGACGGTTACCGTCCGCGTACTATTCAGTGGCTAATGTGGGAAATTTTTCCAAATCCAATTTATGTTGCCGATCCGGCAAATGGCTCAAAGCATAACAGAGGAAGTGCTGTCGATTTAACGATCATTAATTTATCAACAGGGCAGGAATTGAACATGGGAACGGATTTCGATTATTTCGGACCGGAAGCCGGACACGATTATACCGGTTTTACTCCAGAGATTTTAAACAACCGAATATTCCTTAAATCGATGATGCAGAATGTTGGGGGACTAACGTCATATACAGCAGAATGGTGGCACTACGAATACGTTTCTGCAAATGTTTACCCATTACTTGATTTTCAAATGAAGTGAAGTGGGTGAGATGAAATTTATTACAATCATAGTTTTTATTTTTATGAACTTACATTTTGGCTTCGGTCAAAACCTGATTTTAGGAAATGAATTTAAAGTCAATACCTATTCCGATACAACTCAAAGAGAGCCTGCAATTGCTTCTGATGGATATGGAAATTATGTTATCGTGTGGTCATCTATTAATCAAGATGGAAGTGAATCTGGAATTTATGGACAAAGGCTTAATGCAAATGATGAAAAAGTCGGAAGTGAATTTAGAATTAACACTACAACATTAAAAACGCAGTACCGTCCTTCGGTCGATATGAATTCATCCGGGAGATTTATCGTTGTTTGGGCATCGATGGTTAATATAAATTCTTCCTTCGATATTTTTGTGCAAGTATTTGATGAATCTGGGAATAAAGTTGGTTCGGAAATTCTTGTGAATACAACAACAGCGAATTCTCAAAATTATCCTGATGTTGCAATCGATGCTTCTGGGAATTTTTGCGTTGTGTGGCAATCTTGGTTTCAGGATGGAAGTGATAAAGGAATATATGCACAACGTTTTTCTTCAAGCGGAAACAAAAATGGAGCAGAATTCTTAGTTAATACCACTACTGCATATTCCCAAGGGCGTCCATCGATTGACATGTCACCCGATGGAAGATTCGTAATCGTTTGGGAATCATGGAAACAAGATAATTTTTTACCATCGGGATATGGAATGTATGGACAAAGATATTCGTCTGATGGTTCGAAACTCGGCAGTGAATTTCAGATAAATACTTTTACGAACGACTATCAGTGGTTCGGTGATGCAGCAATGGATCAATATGGAAACTTTATTGTTGTTTGGTGCTCGTGGCGGCAGGATGGACATGATGGGGGAATTTTTGGTCAAAGATATTTCCAAGATGGAAATAAAAATGGAAATGAATTTCAAATCAATACAACTACGGCTTATTATCAATGGCTTCCAAAAGTTGCTGCTGCAAAAGACAGTTCTTTCGCGGTTATTTGGTCCTCGTGGAAACAGGATGGCAGCAGAGAAGGAGTTTATGCCCGGCTGTTCGATAAGTTCGGAAGATATAAAAGTTTTGAATTTCGAATGAATGAATACACGGAAAACTATCAGTGGGAACCTGGCATCGCCTTTGGAAATGAAAATGAGCTGATAGCAGTATGGTCGAGCTGGGATCAATCTTCCGGAAAAGATTATGATATTTATGCAAGAAGAATTAAGCCGGATATTCCTCAAGGGAAAATAATTGAGACGGCTGTAAATCACGTTGAAGGATTATCGACGAGCAAAATAAAAGTACATCTGATTGATTCGACTCTGACAACTGGAGAGCTTTATCGTGTTACATTCAATAAGTTAAACAAAGATTCTATTTATTCTTCGGTGAAAAACGTCACGAAAAACGAGAACCGCGTATTAAACTTTGGAATTGATAAAGGTGCGAATCATTTTTATTTAACTCAAGCATTTGAAGGCGTAGCAGTTGAATTTAATCCGGATTTTAATCTTGAATTGAATTTAGTAGAAAGCTTCGCTCAAATAAATTCTGCCTCGAATTTAATTTACTCGTTCACAAATCCGACTGTCGGCAAAAAAGAAACTGCCCCGATGGATCTTGTATTATCTTTCGGAAGAACCGATACTTCATCGGATGGTAAGTATATCTATCCTTTAGATACAGCTTTGAGCCGGACTGGTGCGAGAGTTATTATCGTTCCATTCAAAGTATTCAATTTAAAAGATGGACAGAAACTAAATTCACTCGTTCTCGAAAATTCCGGAATGCTGAATAATAAATGGGATGCAGGCGAATCAATTGTTGTATTAACTCCGCCGCCGTATGCAACAGGATCAACGAGTACACACTGCCAGATAAATAATTCACCGCCAGCCGGTCTGCAGCCTACCTTGCCAAATCAAGGAGACTCGGTATTTGTTCTTACTCATCGGCCTTTAACTAATGAAGACGTATTCGAATTCACAACCCAACGAAATAATTTTATAGTTGGAGTTAAAGATGTGCATTCGAATCCGGAAAAATTCGAACTATTCCAAAATTACCCGAATCCATTTAATCCTGTAACAAATATTAAATTCCAAATTTCATATACCAGTCATGTAACATTGAAAGTTTTTGATATTTTGGGAAGAGAAGTCGCAAAAATTGTTAATGAAATAAAGGAAGCTGGCACATATAATTATCAATTCTCAATCATGCCTAGCGGCAGACAAGTTCTCAATTCTCAATTACCAAGCGGTATATATTTTTATCAATTGAGCGTAGACAATAGAATAAGCATAAAGAAAATGGTTCTAATGAAATGACACAGTAGAATTATGTATCGTAAATTTTCAACACATTATACAGCGTATCTCTTTGGGCTGCATTGAATCCGGACTCTTGAATTAACTGGATCACCTCTTCGGTGAAAGTTTTGTTAACAATTTTTGCCGCTGCATGGACATTCTCTTCTTCAAGTGTTCCGCCAAAATCATCTGCGCCGAAATGTAAGGCAACTTGTCCGATTTTCTTTCCTTCGCTGAACCAGGATGCTTGTATGTGTTTGAAGTTATCGAGATAAATTCTGAAGAATGCAATTAGTTGCTTATTACGCGATCCAAGTCGTTTGTTATCTGGGTTAAGAAAACTCAAAATCAGTGCTTCTGTTTTACGTGAAAATCAACGAGACATAAAAAGTAGATGGTAAAACTGATATTACTTCGCCCAAAAAATATTCAAGAAAATTAAATTCATTTTGTTTATTTTTTCATAGAATAATATTTGGATAAAACCGATGGAGTCTTTAAAAAGAATTACATTCGACAGCAAAATAATGGCAGGAAAAGCTTGCATTCGAGGGATGAGAATCCCTGTTTCTCTAATTGTAAATTTAGTTGCTAATGGTATGAGCAATGTAGAAATCCTTAAGGAATATCCGGATTTAGAGTTGTAGGATATTAAAGAAGCTCTTAAGTATGCTGCCTGGCTCGCGTCAGAAGAAATTTCTTATTCAACTTAAACAACATTTAACGTTTCTCGCAGACATGGGTATTTCTGTCTCCACTTAAAAATGGTTGAATGAAAACGGCTATAACTCAGTTCATTTACGAGAGCAAATCTCTAAAGACTAAGTGATGATAAAATTATTGAAAAAGCAGAGCAAGAGCAGAGAACTATTCTTACTTGCGATTTAGATTTTGGAGACTTATTGGCAGCATCAAAAGAAAAATTACAGAGTGTTATTATTTTTAGATTACAGAATCATACACCAGAAAATATTAATAAACATCTCGAGAAGGTTTTAGAAAATTCTTCTCTTAATCTTATTAATGGAGCAGTTATTATTGTTGAGGAAAGCCGGCATAGAATAAGATCCTTGCCGATATAAATTATAGTTGAAAAAGTAACAGCTAAAGTTAAATAAACTTCAAATGTTAATTCAAATATCCTGAATTAAAACGCATTAATCATCTTCTATCATCATTGTTCTACCAAACTTTCCGCTTTATGGACTTTCAACATATTATACAACGTATCTCTTTGCGCCGCGTTGAATCCGGATTCTTGAATTAACTGGATCACCTCTTCGGTGGAAGTTTTGTTAACAAATTTTGCCGCCGCGTGGACGTTCTCTTCTTCAAGCGTCCCGCCGAAATCATCTGCGCCGAAATGTAAAGCAACTTGTCCGATTTTCTTTCCTTCGCTGAACCACGATGCTTGTATGTGTTTGAAGTTATCGAGATAAATTCTGGAGAATGCAATAATCTGCAAGTAACGATTCGGAGGTGCAAATGTTTTTATATTTTTTTCAAATGGCGTATTGCCGGGTTTAAAGCTCCACGGAATAAAGGCAGTAAACCCATCCGTTTCGTCTTGAAGACTCCGAATCGCTTCAAGATGGATCAATATATCTTCGTCTGTTTCGATGTGGCCGTACATCATAGTGGCTGTGGTTTTATAGCCAAGCTGCTGAGCTTCTTTCATTACAAAAAGCCAATCGTCTGTTTTGCCTTTGAGACGCGACATTTTTCTTTTTACTTTATCACTCAAGATCTCTGCGCCGCCGCCGGGGATTGTTCTTAGTCCTGCTTCCCATAATTCCTGTAAAACTTCCTTTACACTTAATCTCGAGACTTCGCTCATCCCGATTATTTCAGATGTTGAAAAAAAGTGAGGATGAATTTCCGGAACTTCTTCTCTAGTTCGCTTCACCAGATTAATATAATACTCAAATGGCAATTTTGGATTCACCCCGCCTTGAAGCAGAACAGTAGTAACTCCTCTCTTAGACGAATCCTTGAACTTCTGAATCATCTCATCGACAGTGAATGTGTAAGCATCCGAGTCTTCTTCGTGACGGTAAAATGCACAAAATGTACAATCGATTTCGCATACGTTAGTGTAGTTCGGATTAGTATCGATTACAAATGTAACTTGGTCGTCCGGATTATGTTTGCAACGAATCTCATTTGCGGTTTCGCCAAGATCAAGCAGTTCGC
>VGVX01000069.1 GCA_016873845.1 Ignavibacteria bacterium | reverse complement strand
GTTGGTGGCGCAAAACTCTTCCGAGCTGATCAATATATCCTCGCTGGACGGTACGATGACCTTTCTCAACGAAGCCGGTTCCAGGATGTTGGGCATCAGCACGCAGGACGTGGAACGGCACAACATCATGGAGGTCATTCCAGATCATCTTAAGGGTCTGGTGCAAAACGAGCTTCTGCCGGACCTCATGGAGAAAGGCCATTGGGAGGGCAACCTGCAATACCGTAATATAGAGACAGGGGTGCTGACCGATGTGCATGCAATGTGCTTTGCAATCAGGAATGAGAAGACCGGGGCGCCACTGTTCCTGGCAAATGTCTCGCTCGACATCACCGAGCGCAAGCGGGCAGAGAACCAACTCCGCAAACTTTCGCAAGCAGTGGAGCAAAGCCCAGCATCTGTGGTAATCACCAATCCTGACGGGTATATCGAATATGTGAACCCCAAGTTTATCGAAATTACGGGTTACACATTAGAGGAAGCAGTTGGGCAGAACCCAAGAATTCTTAAATCGGGAGTACATACCGTAGCGCTTTACAAAGAATTGTGGGACACCATTTCTTCGGGCAAGGAGTGGAAGGGTGAGTTGTGCAACAAAAAGAAAAACGGTGAATTGTACTGGGAATCAGAATTAATTTTTCCTATTAAAAACGAGAGGGGTGAAATATTGCATTTTATGGCGTTAAAAGAGGATATTACCGAGCGCAGATCAGCAGAGCAAAAAATTCAGGAAAGTGAAAGATTTTTAAGTACTTTATTTGACGCAGTTGGCGATGCAATATTTACAATATCGATGCCAGAAAGAAAAATTGTACAAGTTAATAAAGCAGTTACTGAAATATTTGGTTATATACCGGAAGAAATAATTGGAAAACAAACAAACATTCTTTATCCATCAGAAGAAGAATTTCTTGATTATGGTAAAAAAATTAATGATGCAATTACTAATGCCAAACATAGTATTAAAGCCGAGGTTCGACTTGTAAAAAAAGATGGCACAAAAATCTGGTGTGATTTACACACAACTTTTATTAAACGTAACGATTCTGTAATCTATTATATAACCGTAGTTAAAGATATTACTGAAAGAAAAAAAATATTTGAAGAATTAATCGCCGCAAAAGAAAAAGCAGAGGAAGCAAATAGGCTAAAGAGTGGCTTCCTCTCAGCTATGTCACATGAAATTCGTACTCCACTGAATGCGATTATTGGATTTAATGGAATAATAAGAGAACTTTTTGAAGAGAGTGGTAATCCAGAACATGAACAGTACTTCGAAGCAGTTGAAAAGGGTAGTTTAAGATTGTTAAATACAATTACACAAATTTTAGACATCTCACGAATTGAAGCTAATGAATTTATTATTGAACTTATTTCGATTTCGATGAACGCTGTAATTAAATCAGTCTGTCAGCAATTAAATATTTTAGCCGAGAAAAAGAATCTTGAAATGGAATTATTACTACCAACTTCTGATGTTTTAGTGATTGCCGACTATTATTGTTTAAATGGAGCATTAATTAATATTATTGGCAACGCAATAAAATACAGTGAAAAAGGGAAAATAGAGATCAAGCTTACTAAAGATAATAAATTTGCCGTTTGTTCAGTTAAAGATGAAGGAATCGGTATGTCGGAAAAATATCAAAGGCACCTTTATCAGCCTTTCAGCCAGGAAGTAATTGGCATAAGCAGACCTTTCGAAGGGACTGGACTTGGTTTAGCATTAACAAAAAGTTATATTGACTACATGAACGGAAAAATTTCAGTCGAAAGTCAAAAAGGAATCGGTACAACTGTAACAATAAAAATACCATTAGATAATTAAGCTGGAGATGGAAAATGCAAGAAAATACTGATACACGTCCAAAAATCCTTTATGTTGAAGATCAAGAGGATTCAGCTAACCTTGTTGTGATCATCTTGAAAAAAAATTACAATGTGATTAAAGCATATACTGCTGCCGAAGCTGAGGAGAAGATTAAATCCGAAAACTTTAAGCTTATAATTGTGGATATCGCCCTTCAGGACAAATTTGATGGACTTGACCTCGTCAAAAGATTAAAGTCTGATGACGCTTACAAACATATACCAATAATTGCACTTACTGCGCATGCTATGCACGGTGATCGAGAAAGATTCCTTGCAGATGGAGCGGACGATTATGTTTCTAAACCTTTCAATCGAGTAAACTTAATAGAAAAAATAACCAAGTTCGTTCCGGTTAATTAAATAATTACCTAAGGTTTCTATTACATTGCTTCGTATTGTTGTGCCTCAATTAAAATTTTAACGACTGGCTGAAGTTTCCTTTTTCATATAATCGATTCAGGTACTTAAAATTCCACAAAATCTTTATTCAATTTTTCTTAAATTTGTAACAGAAAATTGAACAGTAGAAATAATTGCAGAAAATATTGTTGTTGTTACCACCTTCAATAGTCATTTAATTTCTTTATCGAACTAAAAGAAAATGAGTCTATAATATGTTTAAAATTATTCATGCAGAGTTTTTAGCACCTGATATTAAACTTTTTCAAATTCACTCACCAAAAATTGCCAAGAAAAGAAAAGCCGGGCAGTTTGTAATTATTCGTGTCGATGAACATGGTGAAAGAATTCCACTAACTATCGCCGATTCCGATGCAGTCAAAGGAACAGTTACGATTATTGTGCAGGGCATCGGAAAAACAACTAAACAGCTAAATGAAAAAAATACTGGTGAATTTATTTCTGATATTGTTGGTCCGCTCGGTAAACCTTCAGAAATTGAAAATTACGGAAATGTGGTCGTTATTGGTGGAGGAGTTGGAACTGCAATCGCATATCCTACCGCGGTTGCATTGAAAAAAGCAGGTAATCATGTTATTTCAATTATTGGTGCAAGAAATAAAGAATTAGTCATCCTCGAAAAAGAGATGGACGAAACAAGCAACGAAGTATTCGTAACTACCGATGATGGTTCGTACGGAATGCACGGTTTTGTAACTGATAAACTTACGCAATTAATTAATGAGGGAAGAAAAATAGATTTCGTTTTGGCGATCGGGCCTATTCCAATGATGAAACGAGTTTCTGAAGTTACAAAACCGCATGGGATAAAAACCGTTGTCAGTTTAAATCCGATTATGGTAGATGGAACGGGAATGTGCGGCGGCTGCAGAGCGACAGTCGATGATAAAACAGTTTTCGTTTGTGTTGATGGTCCCGAATTCGATGCTCATAAAGTTGACTTCGAAAATTTAACTTTGAGAAACAGAGCTTATTTAACACAAGAAAAATCCTCTCTTGAAAAATTCATAGCGAATCATGAGGAAGCATTTAAATCGGGTTCCATAGAAGAGTGTAAGATTGAACATGGACCCAGATATTGAAAGATAAAGGTTTATAAATGGAAAAATTATCAAATAAAGAAAAGATGAAGATCCCGCGTCAAAAGATGCCGGAACAGGAACCATTAATAAGAAATATGAATTTCAGCGAAGTGAACCTTGGCTTCACTCCGGAGCTTGCTCAACAAGAAGCTCTCCGCTGTCTTGAATGTAAAACACAAAACTGTATTGAAGGTTGTCCGGTTCGAGTGCAAATAAGAGATTTCATAAGTCTTGTTGCTGTTGGAGATTTTCTCGGTGCGGCAAGAAAAATAAAAGAAGATAATTTACTTCCGGCGATTTGCGGCAGAGTTTGCCCTCAGGAAGAACAGTGCGAGGTTGTGTGCGTTACAGGAAAAAAAGGAGATCCAGTCGCAATCGGCCGCTTAGAAAGATTCGTTGCCGATTATGAAAGAGTAAATGTCGGATTCGTAAAACCTGAACTGAAACCAAGAAATGGAAGAAAGGTTGCTATCATTGGGAGCGGGCCTGCAGGACTCTCATGTGCTGGGGATTTAATCCAAATGGGTTATGAGGTAACAGTCTTTGAAGCATTACACGAGCTTGGCGGAGTTCTAATCTATGGAATTCCAGAGTTCAGATTGCCAAAAGAAATTGTTAAATACGAAATAGATAATCTTGCAAAACTTGGAGTTGAATTTATAACAAATGCAGTTATCGGCAGAACAGACACAATCGATGAATTATTTGAAGATGGCTACGATGCCGTTTTTGCCGCAACGGGTGCAGGACTTCCATACTTCATGAATATTCCTGGAGAGAATTTAATTGGAGTTTACTCTGCAAATGAATTCTTAACAAGAATCAATTTGATGAAAGCATACAGATTTCCTGATTACGATTCACCAATGATCGATGTTAAAGGAAAAAATGTTGCAGTCATTGGAGGTGGAAACACAGCCATGGATGCCGTGCGTACTGCGAAAAGATTGGGAGCTATAAATGCATACATTATTTATCGTCGTTCAGAAAAGGAGATGCCGGCGCGTATTGAAGAAATTCATCATGCAAAAGAAGAAGGAATAGAATTTCGATTGCTGGAAAATCCAATTGAATTCATCGGCGATGAATTCGGCTGGCTCAAACAGGCAAAAATCCAAAAAATGGAATTGGGTGAACCTGATTCGAGCGGCAGACGACGGCCTGTTCCAATCAAAGGCTCAGAATATTTACTCGATATCGATTTAGTGGTCATTGCCGTCGGTAATGGTTCGAATCCTCTGATTTCACAAACTACTCCAGATCTGCAAGTGAATAAATGGGGAAACATTATTGCTGATGAGAAAGGTGCAACTTCCAAGGAAGGTGTGTTTGCAGGAGGAGATATTGTAACAGGAGGTGCAACGGTTATTCTTGCCATGGGTGCAGGAAGAAGCGCTGCAAACGCAATTGACGAATACATCAAGAAGAAATTCGAAATACCAACGGAAGCAGCTAATTAAATTAGTCTCGAGAGTTTTGAATGCTATCATGCATTCGTCTGTGACATTATCTTATCTAATCCAATGCGGATTGATTCTGCCTAAGACGCTATAACTACTAATATTTAAACATTCAAAAGTTTTTCCAACCAAATTTCTTAAAATATTTATCTTCCTAAAATCGATTGAATTATTTTATAAGTAAAATTGTTAAAGAAGCAAATCTATTAAATCATTCTTAAACTTATTAAAAACAGAACCATTTAAGGATAATAATGTATTCAAATCAGCATGGAGATAGTTCAACCGTTCAAGGTGAAAATTTAGAACTTGGAATCAAGGATTTAAAATTTTCAGACCTTTTCACCTTTGAAGGATTGAAAAAACTTAACCAAGACTTTCAGAATTATTTTCAACAACATGATCCAAAACTTTTTAGTAGTTTTATAGAGTTTCGTAATGGGAAGGTTTTATCAGGTCTTGAAGAGAGTGAACTTCTAATTGCCTCAAGCCGATATTTAAGTCAGTACATCGGTAAATTATTTCAAGTTGAGAAAGAACTTGCTGAACTTGAAGAGAACACATTGGCAGAGAATCCAATCTTTAGATTCAAAAAGGAATTTGTCCAAAGAAGAGTGCTGAAAAAATATAATCAAGCCGATTATGAGAACTTCAAGATTCAAAAACTTAAACCTCAAATCGAAACTATAAAGTCTAAAATGTTCGGTGAGCTGCAATGGCAAGATGAGGAATTATCAACCGCAGTGATGGTAAACAAAATTCTCGATGTCGAAAAATCTTTTAAAGATAAAATCGAGCCGGTCAACGAACCGAAGGAAATTTCACTTAGCGATAAGACATTTCTCATAAATCTTTACAACAATCTCAAAAATGAAATTAATACTTCAGAAGTTCACTCCGTGAAGAGCGATTCTGAGACAGAGCAGTACGAATTCATTAAATCAATGACAGCGATACTCGAAAAGTGGATTTATTGGTTGTATATCGATCCAGCTAACAAAGTAAAAACAAAACATTGGGTAAGTTTCAAATTCCCTCAAAATCTAGATTATCTCAATTTAGTTGATGTGAAAAGGCCAAATGCCGACTGGCAGGAAGTAATGATTGGTGATGAAAATCATTATCGTCATCGCGATGGATTCGAGCTTACAGATGAGCGATTCAGTAAACGCGAAGTTCAATCTGAAGTTGATTATTGTGTTCTTTGTCATAAACGAGATAAAGATTTTTGCTCAAAAGGATATCTAGAAAAAGACAATTCGGTAAAGGCAAATCCGCTTGGAATAAAGCTTTCAGGCTGCCCTCTCGAAGAAA
The DNA here is from genome assembly GCA_016873845.1 of Ignavibacteria bacterium. Lineage (NCBI taxonomy): Bacteria > Pseudomonadati > Ignavibacteriota > Ignavibacteria > Ignavibacteria bacterium. The sequence continues at coordinate 8,739 of VGVX01000069.1, read as the reverse complement.
AAATTTCCGAAGCTCATACATTAAAGTCTGAAGGATTATCACTTGCCGCACTTTCACTTATTATGATTGATAATCCGATGGTTCCAGGCACTGGACACAGAATCTGCAACGATTGTATGAAGTCGTGCATTTATCAGAAACAAGAGCCGGTTAATATCCCTCAAATAGAAACAAGAATTCTTACTGATGTACTAGATTTACCTTATGGTTTTGAAATCTATCATTTATTATCAAGATGGAATCCTCTCAACCGTATTCGTCCGAATGAACTTCCTTTTAATGGAAAAAAAGTATTGGTTGTCGGCTTAGGACCTGCGGGTTATACACTGGCTCATTATCTTTCCAACCATGGATTTGGAGTTGTTGCCATAGATGGATTGAAGCTTGAGCCAATGCCAAAAGATTTGATTGGAGATGAGAACACTCCGCCTCAGCCGTTGAAATATTTTAAGGATATTTATAAAAAACTTGACGAAAGAATTCTCACTGGCTTCGGCGGTGTTTCTGAATATGGAATTACTGTGCGATGGGATAAAAACTTTTTATCTGTGATTTACCTATCACTCTTGCGCCGGCAAAATATAAAAATGTATGGCGGGATTCGATTCGGAGGAACAATTACAATTGATGATACATGGAATTATGGATTCGATCATATCGCGATTGCAACCGGAGCCGGTAAACCGACAATGATCAAAATTAAAAACAACATCAGCCGTGGAATTAGAAAAGCAAGCGATTTTTTGATGGCTCTTCAACTTACTGGAGCCGCTAAAAGGTCATCGTTGGCAAATTTACAACTTCGGCTTCCATCAATTGTAATCGGTGGAGGGCTTACTGCAATCGATACCGCAACCGAACTTATCGCATATTATCCTTTACAGGTCGAAAGATATTTGGAACGCTACGAAAAGATTGTTAATGAATTTGGTGAAGACAAATTTTGGACTGCCCTCGATGAAGAAGAAAAAGAAATCGCGAAAACATTTATCGAGCATGGCAAAGAAATTAAAAACGAAAGAGAAAGAGCTAAGAAACGAAACGGAGCTCCCAACTTTATTCCATTGGTTAGAAAATGGGGCGGAGTGAGAATTGCTTATCGAAAGAGTATGGTCGATTCTCCAGCATATAGATTAAATCATGAGGAAATTATAAAAGCATTCGAAGAAGGAATTGAATTTATCGAAAAGCTTAATCCTACTGAAGCTGTTCTCGATAAATACGGCTCACTCGAAAAAGTAAAATTCTTTAAGCAAGAAATTGTCGAAGGTAAATGGAAGGACGTTGGAGAAGAAATTGAACTCGAAAGCCGCTCAATGTTCATTGCCGCCGGTACAAGTCCAAACATTGTTTATGAAAAAGAATTTCCTGGAACATTCGAACTCGATAAGTGGAAATACTTTTTTCAATCGTTCAAATTTGAAAAAAGTTCTGTTACACAATCAAATCTTCAACAGGTTGAAGAAGGAGAGTGTGGATTCTTTACTTCTTATTACAAAGATGGGAAGTACATCACTTTTTATGGAGACAATCACCCGGAATTTGCAGGCAATGTTGTGAAAGCGATGGCATCTGTACGAGCTGGGTACAAGCAAGTTTCAGAATTGTTTGCTGAGGATATTAAAAGTTGTGAGAAGAATTTAAAGAAGTACGAATCTGAATTTAGAAATTTGATAAAAAAATTAGATGATGATCTGATTGCAGAGGTTAAAGAAGTTGTACGATTGACTCCGAACATCACCGAAATAATTGTTAAAGCTCCAATGCAAGCAAAGAAGTTTCAACCTGGACAATTCTACCGTATGCAAAATTACGAAACCGCAAGTCGTGTAATCGAAGGCACTACACTAATGATGGAAGGAATTGCATTAACTGGCGCATGGGTTGATGTCGAAAAAGGATTGCTCAGTATGATCGCACTTGAGCTTGGAGTGAGCTCAAAGCTTCTGAGCACATTAAAATCTGGTGAAAAAGTTATTGTGATGGGACCAACCGGCTCACCGACTCATATTCCGGAAAATGAAAATGTTTTATTGATCGGAGGCGGATTGGGAAATGCCGTTCTGTTTTCAATTGCTAAAGCAATGAAAGAAAAAAACAATAAGATCATCTACTTCGCAGGTTACAAAAAACCTGAAGATGTCTACAAAATGGAAGAGATTGAACAATCTGTCGATCAAGTCGTTTGGGCAACTGATGTAGAACCCGCAATAAAACCGAGACGGAAGCGGGATTTGAATTTTGTCGGGAATATTGTTCAGGCAATCACTGCGTATGCGAAGGGTGAGATCGGCAGTGAAATAATGAAGCTGGATAAGATAGATAGAATAATTGCTATTGGCAGTGATAGAATGATGGCGGCAGTAAAGGTTGCACGTTACAATGAACTCGCTCCATATTTGGATCCGAACCATCTTGCTATAGGCAGCATCAATTCTATGATGCAATGCATGATGAAAGAAATTTGCGCTCAATGTCTTCAGAAACACGTTGATCCAGAAACCGGAAAAGAAACAATCGTGTTTTCTTGTTTCAACCAAGATCAACCTTTGGACTTTGTTGATTTCACAAATTTGAATGAGAGGTTAAAACAAAATAGTGTGCTTGAGAAACAGGCATATCTTTATTTCGACTACCTGTTGATGAAAAAGTAACTTAAAAAATCAGATAGAATTAGATTGTGAATATGGAGACTACCTCGTAGATAATCCAGCCCATCTCGCTATTTGATAATTTCAGCAAAACGAATTTATTTTAGTAGAATGAATTTCTTCGTTGAAGAAAATAAACCGGATGTGATTTGGTAAAAATATGTACCAGAGGATAAGCCATATTTATCCGCACCGAATTCAATTTCATATCGACCGGCGGATTTTGGTTCATTGACAAGTATTGCTATTTCTCTTCCGAGTAAATCAAAAACTTTTAAAGTTACCGGACTGGCCGTCGCTAACTGATAACTGATTATTGTTCGTGAGTTGAAAGGGTTTGGATAATTTTGGAACAGCTTGAATTCACTTGGCGGGTTTGAATTAGGTTCTTCTATTGAACTCAGCACTACACCATTTTCATTATAAAAAATTAGTCCATGATCAGCTCGAAATGATGGAGAAAAATTAGAAATACCGTAGATCTTATTATTTTTTGAATCATTAATTCCTCTTGTAAAACTCCCTGCTGGTATTGGAGAGTTTGATGAGTTGAAGATAGTCCAGGTTGTATCATTGTACATAATTAAGCCAATATCGGAGCCGAAAAATTTTCTATTTAAAGAATCGGCAACAGCGGTATCAAAAGACAAAAGCGGTCTAAAACCAAAATTCAGACTATCATACTCCTGCCAGGTTGTGTCAACGAGAGTTGCTATCACACCCCACCTATTGAAATTGTTATAAGTCAGCCAGACTTGAAGATTTCGGTCCACCATTAGTGAAGTATATCCGTTTGATATTATTCCTGGTATATAACCCGGCATAATTTTTTTCCAGGACATTCCGTTATAGCACCATAATCCAAAAAGACTCGTCCCTACCCATAAATTATGAAGAGAATCAAATTTAATAAAATCAAAATCACCTATGCCGTCGAATGCACTAAAATCATTATAGAAAGTCCAAGATGTATCTGCTAATCTAATAATACCATAATTATAAATCCCAAACCAATAGTTGTTTTGATGATCAATGGTAATTGTTATTACTCCCTGTGAAGGATTTGAAGGCAGAGGTGAATTATCGGATGAATATTTCTTCCACTGCAGACCGTCGAATAAGAAGACAGCATCATAAGTTGAAATAACTATTTTATTATTTTTATCAACTGCAATATCGGAAATGCCTTTTCGTTTTAATGGAGAATTTGAGCTATCGAAAATCAGCCAACTACTTCCATCGAATTTAATAATTCCACCTTGATAAGTTGTATCTCTTAAAAACTCAGATGCACATCCGATCCAATAAGTACCATTTTTATCTTCTGCAATTGCACTAATCTTATTTGAAGGGAGAGGTGAATTGTCTCTATTAAAAATTTTCCATTTATTATAAGGCTGTGCTTGTAAAGTATTTAAGTAAGCTGCAATACAAAGAAAAATCATTGTATAATTATTTTCATATTAAAATAACTGCGCATTTTTTTAAGATTAAGGTTCACATTCGGGTAAATAGTCGATACAACCTGGATTTATGTCTTCTCTAAAAAATGGATCATGCTTACAAATCCTAAGATTGGTTGATACTTCATCGGAATTATAAGTGTACTCTTCATCAATGAGTTCATTACTACCATATTGAATAAAAAATGATGTATTAAATCTATATCTAACATTTAAATAATTTTCATAATCACAATCAGGAGGTTTTTTACACCAGCCATGATAGATACTGGGACTAATTGTGAAAGGTTCAGAAGTGGGAGATGTTTCTGGGGTGTAAGTTTTTGATATTGAGGTCCATCCATCTAAGTAATTACAAAAGTTAAGCGTAACTCTAACATATCTTAAATTATCTCTTTGGATAGTCAAGGTTCCCCAATCGGAACGGAAGTCGTAATCTTTTTGCGGACCATGATTGAAAGTCCAATTACAATCTGGAATAAAATTAGACATGATTCTTACTCCTTATTTTTAATAAAGCCTAATTAAAAAAAATATCAAAAACAATGTCATAATAAGTTCAAGTAATTTAATACACGGTAGCTTAAATAATTAGAAAGATAATCACTTTTTCAAATTCGTAATAATTGAACTTTCAGAGTCTTATTTCTATTTTGAATATAGAAATGATTTTAATCTATTTTAATATAATTAATGCCTAAGATAACAGACGAAACAATTAAAGCGATTGCATCCTCCTTTCTTAAACAGGCAAAGAAGTACGGATTTTCATTGAACGATTATTTGAAGTTCACAAATGTTCTGCTTGATGAAGCAATGAAATCCTCACCAGCTGGGAAAAAGCAAGAAAATAAAAACATCGCTTATGATAATTCTGCGAAGCTGAAACTTCCTCTGAAAACCGAGAGATTAATAATTCGTGAAATGTTGAAAAAAGATATTCCTATTGTCAAACAATGGCTTGAAGATGAACAAGGACGGAGTTTTTTACTTTCCCGAATTTCTGGAAGAACTGATTCAATCGAAGAACTTTTTGAAGTAGAGTTCAATTCGTTCGGCATTATCACCTTGATTGATAAAACACCTGTAGGATTAATCGCTTATCTCAATATTGATGAGACACAAAAAAAAGCTGAGCTTAGAAAAATGATCGGTGCTCCAGATCAGCGGGGGAAAGGATTTGGTAATGAAGCTTCTAAAATTTGGATCGAGTATGGTCTTTATTCCCTGGGCTTGGATAAGATTTATGTAACGACTTTAAATACGAACATCAAAAACATAAGAATTAACGAAATGCTTGGCTTTCGGGTGGAAGGTTTAATGCAAAATGAAATAAAAATTGATAATGAATATCACGACTTGCTTCAAATGAATCTTTTAAAAGAATGGTTTGAAGAAAAAAGAAGAGAGCAGAAGTGAAAATAGGAATTACTTGTTATCCAACATACGGCGGAAGCGGCGTTGTTGCAACTGAACTGGGAAAAGCTTTGGCAGATCGCGGGCATGAAGTTCATTTTATTTCTTATGGAATCCCGATGCGGCTGACCCAATTAAAAGAGAATATTTTTTATCATGAAGTAGAAATAAGCAACTATCCTCTTTTTGAATTCCCACTTTATGATTTAGCTTTGACAAGTAAAATGGTGGAAGTCTGCAAGTATGATAAAATTGACATTCTTCATGTGCATTATGCAATTCCGCATTCAATTAGTGCAATGCTTGCTCAACAGATAGTAAATGAAAACGGCAATACACTGAAATTCACTACAACATTACATGGAACTGATATCACTTTGGTAGGACTCGAACCTTCATTTCTTCCTTTGGTTAAACACAGCATCGAGAGAAGCGATGGTGTAACTGCGGTATCGAATTTCTTAAAAGATAAAACATTAACAAACTACAAAATCAAAAAAGAGATTGACGTAATACCAAACTTTGTTGACACTTCTATTTACAAGAAAATTGAGAATTGTGCGTTCAAGTCTCACTTTGCACCGAATGGAGAAAAGGTTTTAGTTCATATTTCAAATTTTAGACCTGTAAAACGAGTCCCGGATGTAATTAGCATCTTTGAAAAAGTTAGAGAGAAAATCCACTCAAAACTTATTCTTGCCGGTGATGGTCCGGATCGCTCTGAGTGTGAAAGAATAGTGCGGGAAAAAAACTTAAAACAGGATGTTCATTTTCTCGGTAAACAAGAAGCAGTAGTTGATATCTTGAATGCCAGTGATCTATTCATAATGCCAAGTCAATCCGAAAGTTTTGGCCTGTCTGCCCTGGAATCAATGGCATGCGGACTTCCAACGATCTCATCAAGCGTTGGTGGACTGCCAGAGCTTGTAGTTCATGCTGAAACTGGTTTCATAGCAGAAATTGGAGATATTGATCGCATGGCGAAATATGCAATTGATCTCCTTACTAATGAAAATAAATACAAATTATTTTCTGAGAATGCGAGAATGAGGGCTGAGAAATGTTTCAACAAAGATAAAATTGTTAAGCAATACGAGGCTCATTACAAAAAGGTGTTGAGCTGACTATGAAAAAAATATATTGTGCAGGTCCGATCAGCGGAGATGTTACGTTTCAAAAAAGTTATCGGCGAATTATCGAAATTGTAAATGAAAACGGATTTAATGCACTCCACGAACCGGATTTAATTCCAAATCCTACACTTAACGATAAAGAAATCTATGAACGTGACATAAATTGGCTTGAAGAATCAGACGCAGTCATCGCTGAGGTTTCTGGTCCGAGTTTAGGGGTCGGATTTGAAATCGCTTATGCTCTATTTACTCTTAAGAAATCTGTAATGGCACTTTACTCCGATCAAGCTAAAAGAATCTCTGCAATGATAAAGGGCTGCGAACATAAATTATTATCAGTTTCGAGTTATAGAAATGAGGGTGAACTCGAATCGTTAGTCAAGAATTATTTAACAAAACTCTAAAAAAAGTTGATTTAAAAAAGCAATGAGTATAATAACTAAGAACTGGTATGTCTTTTATACTAAGTCGCGATTTGAAAAAAAAGTTGATCTCGCATTAAACGAAAAAGGAATTGAAAGTTTTCTTCCGCTGATTACTGTGGTTCGGAAGTGGAGTGACCGAAAAAAGAAAGTAGAAGAACCACTTTTTAAGAGTTACATATTTGCACATGCGGACGAAAAAGAACGACTTGCAGTTCTGCAAACACAAGGTGTGGTCAAGTGTATAATGTTCAATGGCAGGATTGCAGTTGTACCAGAATTTCAGATCGATGGAATAAAACGACTGCTCGAACATAAAGCCGAATCGTTGCTGGTTGGAGAATATTTTAACAAAGGGGATAAAATTAAAGTGGTTACCGGCCCGCTTGAAGGAATGGAAGGAATTGTCCAAATGAATAGTGATGGAAATTGGGTCGTGTTCAATATCGAATCAATTGGTAAGTCTATTCGGGCCAAGTTAAGTGCTGCTGAAGTAATTAAGATTTTGAGCGATTGAGAAATTATTTAAATGAATACTTCTTGTTAATAAACTCAATAAAAATTTTGGCAATAGGTTATAATGATAGAAACCCAACCCGCCGCAGCGAGTCGGGTTTTCTAAATATTACTTCGAGAGAATCATCTTCTGATTCTGAACAAATCCGTTTACACGAAGCGAATAAATATAGACTCCACTTGGCAAGGCCATAGCATTAAAATTGACAAAATGAGTTCCTCCTTCTTTTACTTCATTTACAAGTTCAGTAATCTCTTTCCCAAGTATATCAAATACTTTTACTTTAACGAATCCTTTTTCTTTTATATCGTACTGAATGGTTGTGTTAGGATTGAATGGATTTGGGAAGTTTCTGTGGAGCTTATAATCAGTAATAACTACATCTTCATTTATTCCTTGCTTCTGCATATTTGGATCATAATTTGCCCAATCATAATCGGAAAGAACCGATTCCAAGTTAGTACTGTCATGTGCGGAGATTTTATAAAATGCTTTTTACGAACCGCTGCCTGCAGTTATATTTGAATCGATCCAACTAGTTTGTGATGAATTTACCCACGTGATATAACTGAAAGAAGATGGAGCTCCGCCAGTAGTTGTCGCTCTGTAAATTTTATATTTACCTCCAGTTACAACATCAGGTTCAATATTAGCAGTCCAAGTAAGTGAAGGGTAATTTCCGTTTACGAATACCGTTAAATTTTGTGGTTTGGATGGAGGTAGAGCTAAACCTGATGCACTTTGTGAATATGCTTTAACTGTTATTGTATTTCCATTTTGTGAAACAATCTGTAACGAGATATTATTAGTAGTAGCTGGGTTGCTCCAAGGTGTCAATAGATTATTATACTCTAGATTAAAAGCATCATTTTCGTCACCCATTACATCGCGAGTTAGTTCCCAGTTTTTAGTGAGAGGATTAACATCCACCCATTTAGAAGCCCAATGAGCATTCCAATAAACATGATCAGGCTCCCTATCATTTTTACCAGAATAACGGTTAACAGTTATGTCCTGGTTCAGCGTGAAATGGAATTTCAAGTTAGTTAAATATGGTGAAGATTTTATTCGAGAAAAAATACATTTAAGCGACATTTCTCACTTCGATTCTATGTTGTTTAGCTTGCTCCAACTTCA
>VGVX01000068.1 GCA_016873845.1 Ignavibacteria bacterium | reverse complement strand
ATCCACGTAAACGTTGCACGGTGTATATAATAGAAGTAAGAAGTAAGAAGTAAGAAGTAAGAAGTAAGAAGAACTCCATCCTAAGGAATTTTTTTAAACTGAAACAGAAAACCCAGGAGTATTTTCCTACACTTTTTGTTTTCATAATCTGCTCAAATCCTACGTGAATCTCAGTAAAAGAAAATTAAAAAGCAATAACGGAATAGTGATTTTTCCAGCTCAAAAGGAAAGTAAACGATTCCATCTTTCAACACGAAAATTCAGTTTAAAAAGATGGCATCTTTTAGTATTTACCGCATATAAATTTATCTACCGTAGGTAGACAAACTTCTTTGTTGAACTAAACGAACCTGCAGTTAGTCGATACAAATAGACTCCAGAACTTAATCCATACTTAACAGCATTGAACTCAACTTCATATTCACCAGCTTGTTTTGGCTCGTTCACAAGTGTAGTTACTTCACGACCGAGCAAATCAAAGACCGTTAAAGTGCAGAATGCGGAATTCGGAATGCTGAATTTAATTTTTGTTGTTGAGTTAAATGGATTAGGATTGTTTTGGAATAGATTAAATCCATTAACTATATTTTTTTCACCTTCTACACTTTTTGGTAAGCTATAATACAAAAATAATTCTTTCGCTATGAACCCGATTAAAATACCATCTGGATTTGTAACTTTTAGAGGTTCATCCTCTGGTACCCACTGGCCATTTTCCCATTCATCACCAAATAGATGAATTAAATTATTTTTATCATCATATTCATAAAATACTCTAAACCAATTTTCCCAATTATTATATACTATCTTTTGAAAGTTTTCAAGAACTAAATTGTTATTTTCATCATATTCAAATAGTCCCAAAGCAAAATCAATCCATTGTTGTTCTTGCCAGGTTTTTGAAAGAATAGCAATCGTATTATGATTTTCATCGTATTCAAAAATACCTATTCGAGAATTTATCCACTGGTTGTTTATCCATTCTTGGAATAGTGCAGAATCTTTTAAGTAATTCGAAGTGTATGTATTAATTATTCTTGAGTTATTTACCCATTCGTTATCAATCCATTTTTGACCCACAGACACTAATAAATTTCTTCCATAAAAATAGTTTTCATATTTAAAACTATTCACAAATTCCTCCTCATTGAAATACTGATGCAAATGAAAAATCCTATTCTCCAATGAATCATAATTATAAACATCCTTCGCATCTTTGAGCCATTCGCCTGATGATGTATTAAACCATTCCCAAAGAACCGATTCAAGATTTCCTTCAGAATTGTATGTGTTTGTATGTTTATCGAGATTAATCCATTCGCCATTAGACCAAACTGCATTTGTGAAATAATTTAATGATAAATCATTATTATAATAATATGCAATCCTATTTCTATCACCGTATGTACTTATATAAATAAGACTATCTAAAACTCCAGTAGAACTATTTCTTTTTAACGGAGTAAAAGTTGATATATTGTAAATATTTCTTATGGGGAATAAATTGTTAATATTTCCATTTGTTGAGATATAAGATTGTGTCTGTGGAAAAACTTCTGTCACTAATAGACAATAAAACAAAAGGCAAATAAGTTTATTTATAAAATGCATCTCTGACTCCTTTAAAAATAAATTCCTACAATGAAATGATGCGTATTGACAATCTTACTATCGTATTTAAACATGTATCTAAAATCAAGATTTAATTTTGAAGAAATATGATATGATGTACCGGCTCCTAATATTATTCCATATGAATTATCCGGAAGCTCTTCTTTTTTTTGGTCTCCCTTAAATTCGGCAGGTATCTCATCTATTGAATTATAAGACCAAACTTCAGATGGCGAAGTCTTTATGAACGTATTCATAAAGTTATAAACTACATCTATTGAAATATACGGCGAGAAAGTGCTTTGATTGAAATTATATTGAATGCCTAAGGTAAGCGGGAAAATATCATAATCTTTACTTATTAAATTATATTTACGTGCAAAAAATATGCGAATAGTATCAATACCAGGATATTCAGAGTAATTTCTTACAGTGTAATTGTAAGGATAAGGTTGAATTGTCCTAAAATAACCGGTAGAGGTTTTCAGATTAAGTGAAGATATGAGATTCGTTTTAAGTTCTACAAGAAAATCCCCTCTAATGTTGTCTGTATTATAAAAATTAATACCACCATAAAAACCAATATCAAAATTGGAAAAAGGTTTGACTTCTTGTGCTTCTAAAACGCCGACTGAAATAAATGATAGAATTAATAATATTTTTTTCATTATATAACCTTATAATTATTCTGACTCATTATGTTTCATAAAATATTTAAAAAGAGCAAGCTTTACCTTGCTCTTATGATTTTATTTGATTAATAACATTTTCTTTATTTCAGTAAACTCACCGGCACTTATTTTATAGATATAGATACCTGGCGGCAGATTATTAGCATCGAAATTCACAGAATGATTTTCTGCAGACATTTCTTCATTTACAAGGGTAGCAACTTTTTTTCCAAGTATGTCATAAACTTTTAAAGTGACGAATGCTGAATGTGGAATATTGAATTTAATTTTCGTAGTCGGATTGAACGGATTGGGATAATTTTGACTTAGAGAGAATGAATAATTTAAATTCTTTGTCCCAATTTTATTCATTGAATTTCCATAATTCAGCTCAACTGCGGATGTATAATTCGAATAATTATTATAAACATCTTTAGCTCTTAATTTATATTGCACTTTTGAAGGACCGGAACCGGCAGTGGTTATGGAATAATCAATATAATAATTACTATTTCCATTAACTGAATCAAGAGTTTGCCATGAAGTCCAATTTCCATTTCCTTCTGCATCAAGTCTTCTGTCAATATAATATCCAAAAGAATTTAGAGTAACATCGATTTCAGAGTTTAAAGTCCAGGTAAGTTTTGGCGAATAGTATCCTTGTGCTTCATATGCTTGAACACTTATATTTTGTGGTGCTGATGGAGCATAATTATCAACAACATAAAAATATAATGTAAAACTCGTATACATATAAAAATTTGTCTGATAAGTGTTATAATCAATATCCACCCACACACGTCCTTGAACATTCCAAGTTCCCACTTTCAGACATTCATGCAAACCCTGACCACTTGATAAAGCACTCCAACTTGACCAATTTCCATCAGGATCTTGAAATCTTGCACCCCATTCACTAACACTGTACCTAGTGGGCTCTGCCCAAACATGATAAGCTACTAAGGCATGACCATCTTGATTACTGTAAAAAGTTTGTCCATTAGTATAAATATACCCTGGACCATCATTCAAGAAATAAACATTAGCACCAAATGTTAAAATATTAGCGCCAAAAAATAAAATAAGAAAAGATAACTTTTTCATTTTTATTTCTCCTATAGTTTTTGATTTTCACTTACTAAAGAAAATTTTTCAAGACATTCTCATTCAGGTAAATCCTGTCATGAACTTATCTTGCTCTTTGGCCGATAATCGACAAGCACCCACCTCCGCTTTTAATTTGGTGACTATATGAATATTTTGAAAGAGTTGAATCCACGTAAACGTTGCACGGTGTATATAATAGAAGTAAGAAGTAAGAAGTAAGAAGTAAGAAGTAAGAAGAACTCCATCCTAAGGAATTTTTTTAAACTGAAACAGAAAACCCAGGAGTATTTTCCTACACTTTTTGTTTTCATAATCTGCTCAAATCCTATGTGAATCTCAGTAAAGGAAAATTAAAAAGCAATAGGGTGGCAAAGATTTTCCTATCTCCAATGAAATATTTCAACGATGTATAGGATTTACAGTTTTATCCTATTTATTATTCTTGGTTTGAGCTTAATCTGATAATCAAATACTTAGTGAGTTGAGTGAATAAAATTTTTATTATTCGTATCTCAAACTGAATTGACATTACAGCGCTTAATCAATATTTTTGAATAAAATATTTCTATGATTGAACAGTATATCCCGTTATTTCTTGCAATAGTTGTCGCCATTCTGTTTTCGTTATTCCTAATGAAAAGCTCTTCATGGTTCGGACCGCAAAGACCCGATCCATCAAAGCTATCAACTTACGAAAGCGGAATGGAGCCGGTCAAAACAGCACGTGAAAGATTCTCAGTAAAGTTTTATATGGTTGCGATGCTCTTTATTATTTTTGATATCGAAGTTGTTTTTCTTTATCCGTGGGCTGTAAATCTTAAATCGCTTATGAACTCTATGGGATTGTTCATAATCATAGAAATGATAGTATTCATTTTAATTCTTCTTGTCGGATATTTTTATATCCTAAAGAAAGGAGCCCTTAAATGGGACTAGAAACTGGATTCGGTGAAGGTTTTATCACCACGCAGATAAGCGCACTGATCGGTTGGGCAAGAAAAAATTCGCTCTGGCCTATGCCGCTTGGAATTTCCTGCTGTGCGATTGAAATGATGGCTGCTGCTGATCCGCGATTTGATATTTCACGCTTCGGTTCTGAGGTTATGAGATTTACTCCTCGTCAATGCGATTTGATGATTGTGGCAGGAACTGTTACGTATAAAATGGCAAAGGTAGTCAGAAAAATTTACGATCAAATGCCTGATCCGAAATGGGTGATCTCAATGGGTGCATGTGCATCGAGCGGCGGAATGTTCAGGTCATACTCGGTTGTGCAAGGCATCGATCAATTCATCCCGGTTGATGTTTACACTGCAGGCTGCCCGCCTCGCCCTGAAAACTTATTAGCCGCACTGATGGAGATCCAAAAGAAAGTCGGTAAATCGAGTGTACTCGAATATCAAAACAAACCAATGATTGAACTTCCCGTATTGAACAAATGACAGAATTAATTGAAAAGAAACTAAAAGAAAATTTTTCCGATTCCATTCTTGATGTGATTTACTTTAGAGGCGAGCAGACGTTCATCGTCGACAAAAGTAAGATAGTTGGCATTCTCACATTTTTAAGAGATGATTCGGAACTGTCTTTTAATTTTTTAATTGATCTTTGCGGAGCCGATCGTGCAAAACGAAAAGACCGGTTTGAAGTTGTCTATCAACTTTTCTCGCTAAAAAATAAAGTTCAATTAAGAATAAAATGCCGAGTAGATGAAAAATATTTGAATATTGATTCAGTAAGTGATGTATTTGGGACAGCAAATTGGCACGAACGCGAAACTTATGATATGTACGGCATTATATTCAACAATCATCCCGATCTTCGACGCATGTACATGCCCGAAGATTATGAATACTATCCCCTAAGAAAAGATTTTCCACTGCTTGGAATTCCAGGCTCAATTCCTCTCCCGAAAAATAAATGAATACTTCCAGCGAACAATTACCCAAAACTAAAATACTAGAATCACTCCTGGCAAAAGATACCGGAGTTTATTTCGAAGATGCACTTGAAAGCGGAATGGTGCTTAATATCGGTCCGCAGCATCCGGCAACTCATGGTGTATTACGCTTGCTTGTACAGCTTGATGGAGAGACAGTGATTGGCTGCGTACCTGAACTTGGCTACCTCCACCGTGGTTTTGAGAAAATTGCTGAGAACTCCACATATCATGAATTCATTCCGCATACCGATCGATTAGATTATCTCGCTCCATTGAGCAATAATACCGCATTCACTTTTGCTGTTGAAAAATTAGCTGGAATTGAGTGCACAAAACGTGCTCAATATATTCGCATGCTGATCTCAGAAATGGCTCGTATTGCTTCTCATCTCGTTGCGCTTGGTACAATGGCGATGGATGTTGGTGCGCTTACTGTTTTGCTCTGGGGCTTCCGAGAAAGAGAAAAACTTCAAGATATTATGGATGTTTTAACAGGCGCGAGATTTACAACAAGTTACACTCGGGTTGGAGGTGTTGCGAGCGATTGGACTTCCGTATGCACACAAATGCTGGAAAAATTTCTTGATGAATTTGATCACAATCTCGAAGAGATGGAAAAGCTTTTAAATACAAATAAAATTTTCCTGCAGAGAACAGAGAATCTTGGAGTAATATCTGCTGAGAAAGCTATCGACATGGGACTTACGGGTCCGAATCTCCGTGCTTCAGGCGTTGAGTACGATTTAAGACGAGCAGTTCCCTATTTGGATTACAACAGTATTGATTTCAACATCATTACATACAAAGAAGGGGATTCGCTGGCGCGGTATTTCGTAAGATGCGACGAAATGAGAGAGAGCGCAAAGATTTTGCGACAATGTCTCGATAAACTCCCTCAAGGATCAATTCATACGGACGATCCGAAAAAAGTTCTTCCTCAGAAAGTTGATGTTTATACTAAAATGGAAGAATTGATTCACGATTTTATGTTGATAAACTTCGGGATCAATCCGCCGGTTGGTGAAATTTATTCAAGCGTTGAAAATCCAAAGGGAGAATTAGGATTTTATCTTGTGAGCGATGGTTCAGGCCATCCATGGAGATGCAAGATTCGATCTCCGTCGATGGTGAATTTGCAGAGTCTTCCGCTCTTCATTCAAGGGCACATGATTTCTGATATTGTTGCAGTAATCGGAAGTATGGATCCGGTTATGGGAGAAGCGGATAAATAATCGGAGTGGCGAGTGAAAATAGAATTTAACGAAAACGAATTAAAGCAAGTTGAAGAAATAAAAAAGCGGTATCCAACTACTCAGGCTGCATTGATGCCTGTTTTATATATGATCCAAGAAAAGTACGGCTGGATTTCGAAAGAGACGATGCAGTTTGCCGCACAACTTTTGGACATAACCGAAGAGCATGTTTTGGGAGTTGTAACCTTTTATACCATGTACAACTCGAAACCTGTGGGTAAATATCACCTCCAGGTTTGTACAAATGTTTCGTGCATGATTCGCGGTGCTTACGATTTAATGAAATCGATTGAACAGGAATTGGGGATTAGAAAAGGTGAAACAACATCGGACCAGAAATTTACGATTACAGAAGTTGAATGTTTGGGTTCTTGCGGTACAGCTCCTATGATTCAAGTCAACGATGATTATTATGAAAACCTTACAATCGAATCTACGAGAACCTTACTTTCCAATTTGAAGAACAACTGAAAATGACTGAAAAGATTTTACTTAAAGATATTCCAAATTATCGCGACATCGAAGTTTACAAGCAGCATGGCGGCTATCAAATTTTTAAGAAAGCTCTTCAGCGAAAACCGGAAGAAATTATTGATGAAGTAAAGAAGTCCGGATTGCGCGGCAGAGGCGGAGCCTGTTTTCCAACCGGAATGAAATGGGGTTTCATGCCGAAAGGGGGCGAAAAACCTAATTATCTCTGTATCAATGGTGATGAAAGTGAACCGGGTTCATTCAAAGACAGACAGATTTTTGAATTCAATCCTCATCAATTGATCGAGGGAATTTTGATTTCGGCTTATGCGATCAATTCACCCACGTGCTACATCTACATTCGCGGCGAATACGGCAAGTGGATCAAGTTGATGCAAAAAGCTCTTGACGATGCTTACTCTCAAGGATTTGTTGGTGAAGAAATGAAAAAAACTTTTAAGTGTGATTTCTTCACGAATATTTATATTCACAAAGGAGCAGGTGCGTACATTTGCGGTGAAGAATCTGCATTGATGAATTCGATCGAAGGTAAACGCGGTTATCCAAGAGTTAAACCGCCGTTCCCTCCGCAGTATGGTTTGTGGGGATGCCCGACCACAGTCAATAATGTTGAAACCATTTCGAATATCCCGGCAATTGTCGATAAAGGCGGCGAGTGGTTTGCAAGCATCGGCGAACCGAAACATCCAGGAACACTCTTGTTTGGCATAAGCGGACATGTGAATAACCCCGGAGTTTACGAATTACCCACTGGTACATTGTTAAGCGATATTATTTATAAATATGCAGGGGGAGTTCCAGGCGATAAAAAAATTAAATCTGTTATTCCGGGAGGTTCTTCTGTGCCCCCGCTTCGAAGCGAGCAAATTGATGGGCTGAAAATGGATGCGGAATCTTTGAAAGCTGCTGGTTCTTCAATAGGCACAGGTGGTATCATCGTAATGGATGAGGACTCCGACATGGTAAGAGTATTAACGAGAATAACACATTTTTATCATCATGAATCTTGCGGACAGTGTACTCCCTGCCGCGAAGGCACCGGCTGGATGTTGAAAGTCCTTCATAGAATTGAAGAAGGGAACGGAACATCACACGATCTTGATTTACTGATAGATGTCGCGAACAACATCGAAGGACACACTATTTGCGCCCTCGGTGATGCTGCCGCTTGGCCCGTGAAGTACACCATTGAAAGATTCAGAGACGAGTTTGAATCGCGTGTCAGCAAATCGCTGCAATTGCCGGTAATAAACAAAGTCCACTCGATGCGCGAAACTTCAGCACCTCTTGCTGAAGTGAATGTTGGGTGAGGATTTGAAAATAAAAAAAGCCCAATCCTTTTACATTGGGCTTCTATTTCTAATTAAATTATTAATTCCGTCTACCTCAATCCAAGAGTAACTTTTAGTGTGATTTCTTCTTCACCGCGTTTGACTACGACGTCGACTTCTTCACCTGGTTTGTGATCTTGCATTGAGTACATGTAATCGTAAATGTTCTTTATGTCTTTCCCGGCGAATTTAATAATTATATCACCGGCTTTTAATCCGGCTTTTTCAGCTGGGCTCCCATCACTTACACCGCTTAGCTTAAATCCTTCAACTTGGGTTGTCATATCTGGAACTGTACCTACATAAACTCGAGTTGCGGCACCAGGGCGTCTTTCTCGTGGCTCGCTTTTAGTTTTTGTGAAAGCGATTGCGTCCTCTTTTTGATTGACAGCTTCAGCCATATCGTAAACGAATCGGCTAATTTTTTCCAATCCCGAATGATTAATTTTATCGAAATCATCACTTGGTTTATGGTAGTCGGAATGCGTTCCAGTGAAATAGAATAATACAGGAATATCTTTTGAATAGAATGATGAATGATCACTCGGTCCAAATCCGTCATCTATAAAATTCAGTTTAAAGTTGTAAAAAGAATTTTTTTCATTTAACAGGTCTTTCCAAGCTGGAGAAGTTCCTGTGCCATAAACAGTAAGACTGTTTTCTTGGTTCAATCTCCCAACCATATCTAAGTTATACATCGCAGTGATTTTATCGAGAGGGATAGTTGGAGTTTTAACAAAATGTGCTGAACCGAGAAGCCCCATCTCTTCACCGGAGAAAGTCATGAAAACCATACTTCTTTTTAACAACTTTCTTTTAGCAGAAAATTGTTGTGCTAGCTCCAACACAGCTGAAGTGCCGGATGCATTGTCATCAGCTCCATTATGAATTTCAGGTTCTTTTGAGGATGAGAGCGAGCCGCGTCCTCCCATTCCAAGATGGTCGTAGTGTGCGCCAATCACAATGTATTCATTTTTATAAACTGGATTTTCACTCTCGACAAGCCCGATAACATTTCTTGTCCATTTTTTAACCGGTTCCAATCCGACAGATATTGAAGCATTTGAATTCGCAAAGTAAAATGATTTAGCTGCTTTAAGAGAATCCATTTCCTTTTGCAGTGCGAGCAAATCTTTTCCGGCGACTTGGAATATTTCTTCCGCCACCTTGGTGGTTATTGAAACAATTGGCAGTCCAGCGTCACCGCCGAGCTGTTCAACATTAAGCTTTATGAATGAATCATCTTCATATGTATTCGGTCCAGTGAAGAATATTACTCCTTTCGCTCCTTTATTCCGTACTGAAGAAGCTTTATAACGAGTTGAACTGTAATCGGCAAAATCACCGCGTGGTTTGTCTCCTTCGGGAGAATAACGAAGGACAAGTGCAATCTTGTCTTTAACGTCGACATCTGCGAAATCGTTGTAACCAAGCTTTTCAGCTTCAATTCCGTAACCTGCAAAGACTATTTCTCCAGTGACTGAGGTGTTAGCAGAGAATCCAAGCGGCGAATATGTTTCGTTCAATACAAAAGCGAATTTTTTCTCCCCAATATCTAGCGATAATGAGTTGTTTTCAGTTAATTCAACCCCGGTAGTCACTTCGAAGTTTTGAAAATAACCTGAATCGCCTAGTGGTTTTAATCCGAAGCTTTTAAAATTGTCTGCAATATATTCGGCTGCAATGTTAATTTCATCCGTTCCAGTTCCTCTCCCTTTCAATTCATCTGATGCGAGATATGTCAGATGTTTCATTGCGTCTTGTGCAGTTATCTCACTCTCGGTTTCTGGGACTTTAGAGGTCGAACATGAAATGATCCCGAGTGCGATCGTAAAACTTAGAACTACTAGAAATATCTTTTTCATATTATCTCCTATTTTTTTTTTACGGTCGAAAGCTGTTAGGGAAGAACATCAAATTATTAGATTAATCCACCCAATCTGCAATGAAAACGTTTGTATCGCCTTCTTTAGCATTGAATCTATTCGAACAAAATACAAGTTTCTTTCCATCTTTGGTAAACATTGGGAATCCGTCAAAGGTTTCGTTGAATGTAACTTGCTCCAGACCGGTTCCATCTAAGTTTATAACGTAAAGGTCAAAGTTCCTTCGGCTCTGGCTGTTCACATTAGAACAAAAAATAATTCTTTTACCATCTGGATGGAAGAAAGGAGCGAAGTTTGCCGAACCATTGTTTGTGATTTGTTTCATATTCTTTCCATCGGCATCTGCTACAAAAATTTCAAGAGCTGTTGGTCTGACGAGTCCTTCAGTAACTAGTTCGTTGTAATCTTCTAAATCTTTATCGGTTTTTGGACGGCTTGCTCTAAAGACAATCTTCTTTCCATCCTGTGAGAAAAATGCACCTCCATCATATCCTTTTTCGAAAGTAATTCTTGTTTGGTTGCTTCCGTCAAGATTCATGGTATACAATTCCGGATCGCCGTCACGCGTAGATGTGAACACAATTTTATCTCCTTTAGGAGAAACGGTCGCTTCCGCATCATAGGTTTTTGTATCTGTGAGTTGTTTTAAGTTTGTTCCGTCTGCATTTGCAACAAACAGATCAAATGTATTATAAAGTTTCCAAACATATCCTTTTGATCGATCAGGAATTTCCGGGCAGTTTTCGTCATAGTGGTGTGTAGAGGCATAGATAATTTTATCATCGCCAGGTAAAAAATATGCACAAGTTGTTCTACCTTTTCCCGTGGATACTAATTTTTTATTTGAGCCGTTAAGATCCATAGTAAAAATTTGATCACACTCAAGGTCGCCAAATGTTGCTTGAAAGATTATCTGATCTTCTGCAAAAGCCAAGTATGCTTCTGCATTTTCTCCGCCATTTGTAAGCATCTTAATATTGCGGAGATGACGCTCACCGCTGAATTTATAGTTATCTTTGCTTTCGTCATACTGCATTTCTGTTTTCATTGAACTGCATCCGAACATTAGTATGGGCAATAAGATGCTGACAAATTTGATTCCGTATTTCATTTTTGTTCCTATAATTTTAAAATTTCGAGTCCAATTTAAGAAAATTTGTTTAGAAATCTTAAACAGGTTAAAATTTTCATCCGATAATAATGGAGAAATAAGTTTTTAATAATATTTTTAGTGCGAATGAATTAACGATATTTTTTATTATTTTCATATCCAAAACATGACAATAAATGGTGAATTATGCCAAGATCAATAGCTACATTTCAAGTTACACCTTCTTTACCTGAAAAGATCGCTCAATTAAAGGAAATCGCTTACAATCTTTATTGGTCCTGGAATATGGATGTGTTCGAGCTTTTTATGAGATTAGATGAAGATCTTTGGGAATCCACTCAGCACAATCCTGTACAGATGCTCGGGTTAATCTCTCAACAAAGGCTTGAGGAAGTCGCAAATGATCCTGGTTTTATCTCTCACATGTATAGAGCTTTCAACCAATTGCAGGAATATTTGTTTGAACCAACCTGGTATCAGCAAAATTTTAATAAATCAAATAAGTCAGTCATAGCATATTTTTCCATGGAGTATGGATTGACTGATTGCATGAAATTGTATTCTGGTGGATTAGGGGTGCTATCTGGAGATCACTTAAAATCAGCAAGTGATCTGGGTTTACCGCTTGTTGGTATCGGACTCGCGTATAAGGAGGGTTACTTTCAGCAATATTTGAATTCTGAAGGATGGCAGCTCGAGACATATCCAATAAACGATTTTCATAATCTGCCAATGACTCTCGCACTTGATTCGAAAAATCAACCTGCGAAAATTTCCGTTGACTTTCCTAACGGAAAAGTGTTCTGTCAAATTTGGAAAGTGAATGTTGGGAGAATCCCTCTATACCTTTTGGATTCAAACATAGTTGATAATAATCCTGAATATAGAGAGATAACCAGTGGGTTATATCGCGGAACAAAAGAAACACGGATTCAGCAAGAGGTCTTGCTGGGAGTAGGTGGGATAAGAGCACTTACTGCGTTTGGCTATCACCCCGAAGTCTGCCACATGAACGAAGGGCATAGTGCATTTTTAGCACTTGAGAGAATTCGAGTCACGATGAAAGAAATGAATATGAATTTCAAAGAAGCAATGCAGGTTGGATATCTCAGTAATGTTTTTACTACTCACACGCCTGTTCCAGCGGGGATAGATATTTTTTCATCTGATTTGATTGAAAAATATTTCAAACATTTCCGCGAAGAACTGAATCTATCTTACGAAGATTTTATGCGTCTTGGACATTTAGATTCACTTCCGACAAATTCTTTCAATATGGCTCACCTTGCTATGAAGATGTCCGGCAACATTAATGGTGTGAGTGAACTTCATTCTCATGTATCAAGGAAAATGTGGTCGTTTGGATGGAAGAGCGTTCCAATAGAAGAAATCCCGATCAAATACATTACGAATGGAGTTCATATTCGTTCTCATATTTCACACGATATAGATGATCTCTATATAAGATATCTTGGAGATGGCTGGATAAATAATCCAGTAGATTTTTCGGTTTGGAATAAGATCAATAAAATACCAGACATCGAGTTGTGGCGTACACATGAAAGGAGAAGAGAGAGACTAGTAGCTTTTGCAAGAGAAAATCTTCAAAAGCAGCTTACTCGACAGGGTGCTCCTAATTCTGAGATCATAAAAGCTTCCGAAGTTTTAGATCCTAATGCACTCACAATTGGATTTGCGAGAAGATTTGCAACATATAAACGAGCAACATTAATCTTTAAAGATTTAACACGCTTGAAAAAAATATTGCTTAATGAGGAATATCCAGTCCAATTAATTTTTGCCGGTAAAGCTCATCCACAGGATGATGAAGGGAAAAAATTGATTAAAGATATTTATATACTCAGTAAAGATTCACAATTAAGAAGAAAAATAGTATTTCTTGAGAATTATGACTTGAACATCGCCAGATATTTAGTCCAAGGCTGCGATATCTGGTTGAATACTCCAAGACGTCCATTAGAAGCTAGTGGTACAAGTGGTATGAAGTCTGTAGCGAATGGAGGTTTGCAGTTGAGTATATTGGATGGCTGGTGGTGCGAAGGTTATAAATCTGAGCTCGGCTGGTCGATTGGACTCGGAGAAGAGTACACCGATACAAAATATCAAGATGACGTTGAAGCAAATTTGCTCTATCAACTTCTTGAGGAAGAAATTGCGCCTTTGTTTTATAAACGAAGCTCCGATAATTTGCCAAGAGAGTGGATAGGGAAAATGAAAAGTTCACTGAAATACTTAACAGCATTCTTTAATAGCAACCGAATGGTTCACCAATATTTAATCGAATTCTACGACCCAATAATGGAAAAACGGTCGAAGTACAGTAAGGATACGTGGATAAAAATTAAAGAATTTGTTCAATGGAAGAGTAGGGTTGAATCACATTGGGCGGGTATTAAAGTTCGGAACATTGAATCTAAATCGGCAATAGAAATCACTGTTGGAGAGAATGTACCTCTTCGAGCTGAAGTATTTTTGGGTGAACTTACTTCTCCTGAAGTATCAGTTGAAATTTTTTATGGTAAATTAAACGGTACAGAGGAAATTCATGATGGTAAGGTTTCAATTATGAAACACTCACGGAAACTTGATGACGGCTGGCATTTATTTAATGGGGAAATTCCTAACAGTAAAAGCGGATTAATGGGATACACGCTAAGAGTTCTTCCGAACCATGAAATGATGGCTCATAAATTTGAAACAGGTTTAATTTATTGGGCTCAGTAAAAGTTCACTGAGTGAGATTTGTATTCAGAATTCTTATAGATGAATTTTGCCGAAAAAAACTTATTCTGGTGCAGCCATTCTAAAAAATATTTATCACCTTCCCACAATGGGAGATTAGGAACCTTATCCCAATCGATCCAATCAAGTTCACCTTCGTTAGAATCAATTAGCTCACCACTAAATTGGTTTGCTATAAAAACAAAAACATACCAATCATCCCATTCATCGA
The DNA here is from genome assembly GCA_016873845.1 of Ignavibacteria bacterium. Classification (NCBI taxonomy): domain Bacteria; kingdom Pseudomonadati; phylum Ignavibacteriota; class Ignavibacteria; species Ignavibacteria bacterium. The sequence continues at coordinate 526 of VGVX01000068.1, read as the reverse complement.
AAGATGGAAACGTGATGAATCCTTTCAGTAATGGATTGGAAATTTTTAATCCGCTTTCTTCCTCTACTTCTCTTATAACACATTCTTCTGGCGTTTCACCAATGTTAAACTTACCGCCAAGTCCATTCCACTTCCCTTTATGCATATCATCCAACCTTTTATTTCTATTGAGCATTAAGACTTTGTTTCCATCAAAAACGTAACAGAGCGTAGCCAATTTCATTTCATTGTACCTTTTATTTTGAGCCAAATATAATAACTCAAAATTGGAATTGTGAAATAATTATTTACAGTAGGTAAGAATTACAAGCAGATGTAAATACTTCCGATTAAGCGATTAATCTGTTGCAAAAAATGACATAATTCGAAAGAAATTTTGGCATGATTAATGCCGTTATTGAAGCGGATGAAATACCTCCATCAATAATGGATGAAAATAATAAATGAACGCTTGTAGCAATAAAAAATCGCAATTGTCTGAGAACCTAAGATTCATATTGAATTTTCATAGAATTATTCCGATTAT
>VGVX01000067.1 GCA_016873845.1 Ignavibacteria bacterium | reverse complement strand
TGGAACTTGACGGTTTTAAAATTACGTTTATTGCCGATATTCAAGCTGACAGATTTACAGATGAAAACCGAATCACGAATTTTGTAAATAAAGTCAACTTCACTCAGCCGGATTTAGTTTTAATAGCCGGCGATATCATTACAACAACTCCTCGATTCATTGAGCTATCATCAGAACTGCTGGGACGCATTCGCTCAAGGTATGGAACGTTTTCATGTGTTGGTGATCATGATAATTGGGCATTTCGTACAGATTTTAAAAAAAGTAAAGAGGAAATAAGATCTGCACTTGAAAGAAATAATATTAGCATGATAGATAATGGCAACCAAAAAATTCGCATTAATGATGCGGAAATCTTGATTTCATTCATTACCAATACCTACGTTGATAGACCAAATAATGATGTGCTCGAAATATTAATGGATTCGCTGAATAATTATTCAGTTAAAATTTTGGTTTCACATCAGCCAAGTAAATCTTTGATTGATTCAGCGGCCACAAATAATTATGATTTGTTTTTATCCGGACATACGCACGGCGGGCAAATAACTTTTTTATTTCCATTCTACAATCTTTCTCCCACTCTGTTTGAGACAAAATATGTAAGAGGTGATTTTTGGTTCGGGGATTTGTTAGTGATTGTTAATCGCGGACTCGGAATGTCGCTTGCACCAATTCGTTATAATTCTACTCCGGAAGTAACGTTAATTACTCTGCAGAAAAAATATTTGGTTTATTAAAAGATTTGTATCGAATTCGGTAATTATATATCGATTTCTTTTTAAAAAAGGACTCAGATTTATAAATAGAAGATCAATCCAATACCGCCCAGATTTGTATGGCCGAAACTGCTTTCAAGAGCTAGATCAAATTTTTCACTCATGGAGTAGCGTAGTCCGAAAAAATATCCCAAACTCCCCAAATGCGAGCCGCTTTTGGAGTTAAGCTCTTCTTTCAGTTCTATCTTACTTCCATAAATTCTTAATCCCGTGAACAAAAATAAATCATTGATCACTTTATATTCACCAATTAACACTGCTTGAAATTCAGAGACTTTCATTTCTTTATTGACAAATTCCCTTCCTTTTTCTTTATTCAAGAAGCTTTTTGTAACTGCATAACCTGCAGCTAAAAATAACTCAAAATCATTTACAACTTCAGGAAGGAGATAACCCGCAGAAATTCCAATATTCCAGCCTGATTTACCTCTGAAGGATTCCTTATTCTGATTTTCTAACGATGTACTAATTGGAAATCCTGCTTGTACTTGAAACGTAATGTTTTTAATAACTGGATAATTTAGTTTTAAAAGAAAGGCATACTGAGAAAGATCATATATTTCATCATTGATGTTTTCGTGATTCTTCGCCATTGATGCCGATAGTGACAGTGCAAATTTATTTGCATTCCCCTTTCCTATCACACAGCAAGCCCCTGTAGGGAATGCAAGATCCGGCAGAAATACGCAAAGAATAAATATCATGAATTTTAACAGCAAATTATTGTTTCTCGTTATTCTCGATTCATTAATTTCATTTTTAAACTGCATTAAGCCGCCTCAAATTTTCTTTTATCAAAAATTAATTCGTCACAAAGCTCCCTTCCGCGGGGATCGATTTTATTCAACGGCATGATTTTGCTTGCATGAACAATTGCCATATCAAGTCCCGCTTGAACAGCGTTGTACAGAAAAACTGAATTGAGTGAATGACGCGTTTGCGGGTTCAATCCGAAAGAAACGTTACTAACTCCCAGCAGAGTTTTTGCATTTGGAATTTCTTTTTTTATTTCGCGGATGGCTTCGATTGTTTCAACAGCAGATTTTCGAAATTCCTCATCGCCGCTTCCAAGAGTGAAAGTAAGAGTGTCAAAAATCAAATCTTCTTCTCTCAATCCATACTTACTGACTGCAATATCTCGAATTCTTCTTGCGATTGATAATTTTTTCTCGACGGTTTTTGCCATTCCTTCTTCATCTATTGTTAGTGCAATTACTGCAGCGCCAAATTTCTTCGCAAGAAGTAAAATTTTTGAAAGCCGCTCTTCCCCATCTTCAAGATTAATAGAATTAATAATTGATCTCCCGGCGTAATGTTCAAGCGCAGCTTCAATAACCTCAACTTCGGTTGAATCGAACATTAAGGGGAGATTTACTTGGGTATTTAATCGCTTCACGAACTCGATCATGTCTTTTCTTTCATCTCGGCCGACGTAAGCAACGCAAATATCAAGAATGTGAGCTCCGTCGTTGATTTGATCCTTCGCCATCTGAACCATTCCGTCATAATCATCTTTCAGCAAAAGCTCACGAAATTGTTTTGAGCCGTTTGCATTGCATCGTTCACCGACTAAAACCGGCGCGGGATCAACATGCAAAGTTTGACTTGAATAAATGCTTGATACCGACGGTTGATACTCCCAGCTTCGTGCTTTTGGAGTCAAGCCCTCAATGCTGTTACTCAATTTTTTAATGTGCTCGGATGTTGTTCCGCAGCATCCACCGATAATATTTACTCCAAGATCATTCACAAAATGAATCATCCACCTTTGAAGTTCTTCAGGTGATAAATGATAACACGCAATTCCATCAACATTTTCTGGCAGACCTGCGTTCGGCATTACTAAAACTGGATTAGGAGAATTTTGACAGAGATACCGAACACTTTCGCTCATCTCTTTTGGTCCAGTTGCGCAGTTCATTCCAATGACGTCGATTATTTCATATGGTTCTAATGTTGTTAATGCGGCAGAGATGTCTGTACCCATTAACATCGTTCCAGTTGTCTCGATTGTAACAGAAACAATCACAGGAAGTTTAACTTTCTTTTCTTGAAAGACTTTCATCGCGGCGGAAAGCGCAGATTTAGTTTGAAGGAGGTCTTGACAAGTCTCAATGCAAAGCAAATCGACTCCGCCATCAATTAATCCCGAAATCTGAGTGTAATAAGATTTTTCTAATTCACGAAAAGAAATATGCCCAAGCGATGGAAGTTTCGTACCGGGTCCAATCGAGCCGGCAACAAATCTTGGTTTTTGGTTCATAGAGTACTCATTAGCAAGTCGCTTGGCAATCTCAGCAGATTTTTTACTTAGGTCATAGCTTAGATGTGCAAGATTATATTCGTTCAAAACTAATGGAGTTGAACCGAAAGAATTTGTTTCGATGATATCTGCACCAGCTTCGAGAAAATCTACGTGAACCTTTTTGACAGCAGATGGTTTCGTTACGCAGAGATATTCGTTGCATCCTTCAAATTCTTTTCCACCGAAGTCGTCAGCGTTAAGATTTTGATTCTGAATACTTGTGCCCGTTGCTCCGTCGAAGAGCAAGATTTTTTCTTTGAGTATTTTGTTTAGATCCAGCATAATATTTTTGAAACGCCAAGAAGCCAAGAGGATTAAGAAGCCAAGAGAATATCTATTTTGAGTGAATAGAATTTATAATTCTTTTAATTCCTTCTTTTAAAAGTGGAACATTGAAATTTATTAATAGAGCTAATTGTAATTTCATAGCTTTAAGATACGAAGTAACTTGTGCAAAATGAATTGGAGCAAGCACTTCAACTGCTTTTAATTCAACGATCAAATTATTATCAATTAAAAGATCGATTCTTCCCTCTCCAACTAACGAATCCTTAAAGTAAATATCAAATTTCTTTTGTCTTTCGAAGAAAATATTTCTCGATTTTAATTCTACACATAGAGATTCTTCATAAACGGCTTCAAAAAAACCAGGTCCAAGATTTCGATGAACTTCAATAGCAGCTGAAATTACATTTCTCGCTAATTCATCTACATACGCACTCGGTTCACTTAACTTTCTATCCATCATGGCAGCTTGGCATCCTTGGCCTTTTGGCGTTTATATCTTACCGTGCCTCTCCATAACCTCCCGCCAATCTTCCTCAGACAAAACTTCCGACTCCTCAACTAACATAATTGGGATATCATCTTCAATTCGATATCTGCGGCGTGTAGCTTTATCTGTCGATACCAAAAAGTTTCCTTCTAAAACTAAATCTGCTTTTGTCTCGGGACAGCATAATACATCAAGCAACTCTTTGCTTAGAGCCATCTTTTACTCCGTTATTCTTTGAAACAATTTAATAAAATCAACTTATAGTTTCGAGTGACATTAGTTATAAAGTTGGTAGGGTTTGTAAGGTTCTTAAAGTTCATAAAGTTTTTGCACTTACTTTATACACTTTTTATTTCAATTCTGCATTACTTGCCGTCTTTTATTTAGACCTACACTTTTCTATATTTGAATTGAGAAATCAAAAAGGAAATATGTTCGATAATTTAGAAAAAATAATTCTTCGATTCGATGAGATAAATGACGAATTGATGAAGCCTCAAACCGTAATGGATCAGCAGAAATATGTTAAGCTCAATAAAGAACGTGCCGAGCTCGAAGAAGTAGTCGATATTTACAAAAAATATAAAACCGTTCAGAAGGACATTGACGGTAATCTTGAGATTATTGATTCAGGCATGGATGATGAACTCACTACAATAGCAGAATCGGAATTAGAAGAACTTCGATCTAAACTAGCACATCTCGAAGAAGAATTAAAAATCCTTCTCTTACCAAAAGATCCAAATGATTCAAAAGATTGTTTTGTTGAGATTCGTGCAGGCACCGGCGGAGAAGAAGCTGCATTATTTGCGGCTGATCTTTTCAGAATGTACACTCGTTACGCCGAACAAAAAGGATGGAGAGTTGAGCTGATCGATATGAACGATACAGGCATCGGCGGATTTAAAGAAGTTATTTTTTCTCTACAGGGCGATGGAGCTTATGGCGAAATGAAATTTGAAAGCGGTGTTCACCGTGTTCAGCGTGTTCCGCAAACCGAAGGAAGCGGAAGAGTTCATACTTCTGCGGCATCGGTTGTAGTGCTGCCTGAAGTTGAAGATGTTGAAGTTGAAATTAACCAGAACGATTTGAAGATTGACATTTACCGCAGCGGCGGAGCTGGCGGACAGAATGTAAACAAAGTCGAAACTGCAGTTCGGATTACTCACCTTCCTTCAGGAATTGTTGTGCAATGTCAGGACGAACGCTCACAGCTTAAGAACCGGCAGAAAGCAATGAAAGTTTTAAGAGCGCGGCTTTACGATAGACAGCTCGAAGAGCAGAACAAAGAAGTCGCGGCACAGCGCCGTTCAATGGTACGCAAGGGTGACAGGAGCGATAAAATTAGAACATACAACTTCCCGCAGAATCGCATAACTGACCACCGAATTGGATTAACTCTCTACAATCTTTCAGAAATCATTGATGGAAGTCTTGAAGAATTAATTGAAAAAATAAAATTAGCAGACAGAACGGAAAAGCTACAGCAAGGGCTGCAAGTTTGAGCAATTAAGGAACAAACTTAGGGCAGATTCGTTTGCACATCAAAATTATCAAGCTTTAATGATTCGAATTTTCCTATCAATTTTTGTTTTTAATTCCTTTGCTGTCGCTCAATTGGAAGTCTTTTTTAATTACCACATAAGTATTTCAAATCCTAAATCTGAAATTTTCGAAATTGAACTTCACACTCCAATGATCGATTCCCAAACAATTACATTTGGAATTCCTGTCTGGTCGCCTGGTTCGTATTCAATAAATAATTATTGGGAGAAGATTCAGAACTTGCAGGCATTCGATTCTCTTAATAATGAACTTGAGATCATTCGCCTCGATTCGATCAGATGGCAGATCAACAATGCGCAATCATTGAATCGGTTATCATATCAAGTTAAGGATTTTGATGATGCTGATTTTCTCGATACGAGCGAGCTTGATTCAACTTTCGGTTATTACAATGGGACTGCTATTTATCTTATCCCAATCGGTTATGAAAATTATGAGTTTCAAGTCAAGTTCTTTCTGCAGGATAGCTGGTCGATAGAAACTTCCCTCGATTCAATCTCGCCTAATTGTTACAAAGCTAAAAATTACGATGAGCTTGCAGATTCTCCAGTAATGCTTGGAAATGCACTTAAACGCTGGGATTTTGCTCACACAGGAATTGACTTTTCTCTAATTGTTCAAACATCCAAAGATTTTTTTCCCGACAGCACTATTGCTGTGATTAAAGAAATCATCAATGCTCAAACAAAATTCTTTTCTGACACACCAATCACAAAATATAAATTTCTGTTTTATTTTAATGAAGATTCCGATCGATTCAGAGGATTTTACGGAGCTCTTGAACATTTGCAATCATCCGTCTATTACCTGCCCTACATCGAGAAATATGAACTTGATATAAGAAATAATTTTATTGGTTCAACTATCTCGCATGAACTATTTCACATTTGGAATGTCAAGCTTCTCCGTCCGAAGGAATTGCAGTCTTTTAATTACTTCGAACCGGTGAATACAAATCTCCTTTGGTTCAGTGAAGGAGTAACTGAATATTATTCAAATCTGCTGATGGTTAGAAATCGAATAATTAAGGAAGAAAAATTTTGGGAGGAGATCATTAATAAAATTGAAGAATCAGGATTTGTTCAATACTTGGATGGTGGCTCAAGTTTAGCAGAGATAAGCGCAAATGCGGCTTATAATTCTTTCTATTCTTTATACTCGAAAGGAACATTATTTGCTTTTTATCTCGATCTTAAAATTCGAAAGCTAACCGACAACGTTTTCCTACTCGATGATGTAATCAAAATTCTATACGAAGGTTACGGGAAAAAGCAACTCGGCTTCACAGAAAACGATTTGATTACAATTATAAACTCATTAACCCGCACAGATTTTCACGATTTTTTTAAAGACTATATTCATTCCTCTATCGAATTGCCACACGATTATTTTCTTTCGCTTGTTGGATTGACCCGAAAAGGATTGCGCCCTTATTTTGGAATTCATTTTTTCCTGAACGATAGTGACGAAACAGCCATCGATTATATAGAAGAAAATTCTCCAGCATCAAAAGCCGGGATTAAAGAGAACGATATTCTTTTGAGAATAAATGATTTTGAACTAAATTCAATCGAGAATTCAGACACAAAAATTGATTCAATAACGCAGTTCCTGCACGAACTTCCTGCGGAAAGCTCTGTGACTTTTTATATCAAACGGAAAAGTAAAACAATTTCTGTACATGTTAATCCAATTTTGAAAGAAAGAGAATTATCAAAGCTTGTCAATTCAGAGAACATGTCGTATGAGCAAAAGAGATTTAGAGAAAAACTATTGTATGGTAAATAAAAAAATTCGAGTATTGCTTCTGCTAATGTATTTCGCTGTTCCAGCTTTTGGACAAAGTGTGGACTGGGAAAGAGTTCATAATCTTACAAATCAAGGCATTGAAGAGCTGTACGGATTGAAAATAAATTCTGCGGTAAAATATTTTGATCAAGTGATTGCCATAGCACCAACTGATCCTCGAGGACATTTTTTTAAAGCAATGACTTATTACTACAAATATTTTCTGTTAAGTGAAAAAGAAGATTTCGATAAATTCATCAAAGCCTCTGATGATGTAATAACAATCTGTGAAAAGCATTTAAAGTATAACACAAATCAAGTCGAACAGGCAAAAACATATTTTTATCTCGGAGGAATTAAAGGATACCGAGGAATTATAAAATCACTTTACTCTCCAGGTTCTCCATCACTTTCTGTTCTTAAAGAGGGAAAAGAAGCTTACGAATCGCTTGAATATGCAATCACTTTGAATCCGCAAATGTACGATGCTTATATGGGACTTGGACTATTCACATACGTAGTCGGAAGCCTGCCAAAAGCATTTCGGTGGATCGCAGGCGTGCTTGGATTTGAAGGAGATAAAAAGAAAGGGATAGAGTATCTGCGTATTGCGAATGAAAAAGGTCTATATACAAAATATGAAGCTCTTTGGTGGCTGACATTTTTCTATATGGGTGAGAACGACGATGAGAATGCTTCAAAAAGTCTTGATGCAGTTCTTAAAAAATTTCCAGCTAATACTCTTTATCTTGTCCTGATGGGAAATTTTCAGATGTCGTTGAATAAGATCGATAAAGCTTTTGAATATTTTTCACGCGCATCTGTGATACAAGCCCCCGAAATGAAAAAGCTGACATACTTCGCTAATGCAGGACTCGGGAGATATTATTTTTTAAAAAATAATTTCACTGAAGCAATTAAGCATTATGAGAATTTTATCAATTTAGTTTCCGAGAAAGACGATAGATGGCGAAATCGTGATAACGCTTTGTACAATATTGCCTTGAGCTGTGATTTTCTTGGGCAAAGAGAAAAAGCTGTCTCATATTTTCAGCAGGTGAAGTATAATGACTTTGCAATTTTGAGAGTTAACCATCCGCTGACTACATCTCAAAAAATTATCATGCAGATTTACAACAATGGAATTACTTCAGATCGAGACAAAGCAATCGCAGAGCTTGAAAGAATAATTCTTCAAGAAGATCTTAATGCAGATGAATTCGGTTATGCAAGATATATGCTCGGATCATTGTATTATTCTCACAAAAATTACAGAACCGCATTGCCGATTTTTCGGGAAATTCAAAGCATAAAAACCGAAAAAGAAAATTGGCTGAAACCATACTCAAAGTATTATATCGGACAATGTCTGGTAAATCTCGGAGATAAATCAGGCGCAAAAAAAGAATTTGAATATATCGAAGATTTTAAAGATTATTACGGTGAAAGAAGCCTTAAACGCATGACACAGCGTGCAATTGACAAATTAGATTAAAGGAATTTTTTATGCGGAAAGTATTTTTAGTTTTATTCGTTCTCATATTTTCATCAATAACATTTGCTCAAATGAGTATAATCGGGAGTTTAGGAATGGGGGGCGGAGTTATCTTCGGCTCGCTAAATCCGAATTTGAAAGAATTAAATTTGGAATTTCAAAAAGTCGGTTTAAAGGAATTTGAGGGCGGAATGTTTGGCTTTGGCGGAGGAGGAGGATTAACTTTGGGCAACATTCGACTCGGCGGATACGGAATTGGTGGAAGTAAAGAAGTCAGAACGTCAATAACTGGCGGAGAGATGATTACCAAACTCGATTATGGCTATGGATTATTTGTAGCGGGGTATGAAGTTGCAAAATTTGGTGACTTGAGATTTGCAATAGACATTGGTATCGGCGGCGGTTCGGTCGATTTGGATTTAATAAATAAATCTCAAAGTTCAATTCCATGGAATACAGTTTTTTTACCAAGTTCTAACTCTGCCAAGAACTTAAGTATGAGTTTTTTCTACTATCAGCCATCGATTGTGATTGAATATATTTATGGAGGATTCACAAAATTTTTCATCGCCGGAGATTACTCTGGAATTATCAACGGCAAGTGGCGTCAAGATGGCGAGTTTGACTTGACGAATGTCCCGGATATGAAATTCAACGGATTCGCACTCCGTGCTGGAGTTTATCTTGGAATATTTTTATAAGAATTCATTAATGAGGTTATAGGTAAGTACGAATTTTCTATTATTTTAATTTAGCTTTGCCAAAGTCTGAACAAAATGAAGGGAATTAAATTCTTAAAAAACGATTTACTAATATTAAACAAATCCAAAAATTGGCTCTAAAGTTCGTATCTTTAACTAACTTATATGGTTGCTGTCTTTAAGAAAGGAAAAATATGAAAATCAAATATCTATTTGTTTTAATTTCAATTCCCATATTGCTTGCATTCTATCCACAAAGTGACGAGGTTAAAATTCATGTTATACAGAGTGGTGATTTGTATTATGCGTCGAATATTATCACTTTAAAATTTAAAGATAGTTTCAAAGATAGAGCAAGCCAAATCAATGAAATTTTATCTATGAATAAGCTTGTTGATGCCGCATATATCGATCGAATAGAGCAAGTTTTTCCTTCTGAAACTAATAGACTGGAAAAATCAATCTCAGGGCTGGATAGAATTTTCCGAGTTTATTATCATTCCGACATTGACCCGCTCTTTTTATCTCAAAAGATAAAACATCATCCTGAGATCGAATACGCTGAACCTCACTTTGTTTATAGAGTCGATTTCACTCCCAATGATCCGCAATATGCAAGTCAGTATGCTTTGAGTAAAGTAAGTGCATCAACAGCTTGGGATATTTCTAAAGGAGATTCATCAATCGTGATTGGGATTATTGATACTGGCGTTTATTGGACGCATCCCGACCTCTCTCCAAATATCTGGATGAATAAAAATGAAATTCCGGGTAATGGAGTTGATGATGATGGTAATGGTTACATAGACGATATCCGCGGCTGGGATTTTGGCGGATTGAATGGCACAGCAGATAATAATCCCGCTGAAGATGCACCATATCATGGAACTCACGTTGCTGGAATTGCATCTGCGGCAACCGACAATGGAATTGGGATCGCGGGACTCGGATTTAAATGCAAGATCATGGCTGTTAAAACTGCACGCGATGATCAAAAAGATCCAGGCTCCGGAATGCCTTATATCTGGTATGGCTATGAGGGAATTACTTATGCCGCTGACAATGGTGCACAAGTTATCAACTGCAGCTGGGGCGGTTCGGGTTATTCATCATTAGCGCAAGATGTAATTAATTATGCAAATTCTAAAGGGAGTCTTGTCGTTGCAGCTGCGGGAAATTCTGGTTCGTCAGGAGAGCATTTCCCATCAGGTTATAATTATGTTTTATCTGTCGCCTCCACTGGATCGGATGATAGAAAATCTGGATTCTCGAATTATGGATACTCAGTCGATGTTTGCGCACCAGGGAGCTCAATCCTTTCTACCTGGAGTACTAATACGTATATCAACAGCAGCGGAACTTCAATGTCATCGCCTCTTGCTGCAGGACTCGCCGGATTAGTTAAAGCAAAATATCCAACGTACTCAGCAGAACAAGTAGGTGAAAAAATTCGCGTCTCGTGTGATGACATTTATTCCCTAAATTCTTCTTACAATTATCAGTTAGGAAAAGGAAGAATTAATGCCTGGCGTGCACTTCAGGACTCGATAAATAAATCTGCTCGAATGTTGAATTACACCCTCAACGATGCTTCACCGCTCGGTAATGGTAATGGAATTCTTGAACCTAATGAATCAGCACAAATAAGAGTTAGTTTTAAAAATATATTGGAAGCAACTTCCAACCTCTCAATTACTCTTACTTCATTAAGCAGCGGGGTTTCTGTGAGTAATGCAACTTTCTTTACAAATGTAAAATCAACCGGAGAAACTTTTAACAACTATTCATCGCCGTATGTTGTGCAGGCGGCAAGTTCAATCGGCTCTGATTTTAACGTACGTCTTTTACTGACTTTTACTGATGGTACATATTCAGATTTTCAAATTATTACATTCATTGCAAATCCAACTTATGCTTTATCGAATAACAATAATATTAACGTAACAATCGGAAGCAGAGGAAATCTTGCGTTCAACAACTATCCAACGAACACTCAAGGCGAAGGATTAAAATACAAAACAAGCGCCAACCTGCTATTTGAGGGAGCTTTGATAATCGGAACAAGTGCAACAAAAATTTCTGATCGAGCACGTGGGAACAATGGAAGTATTCAAAACAACGAATTCACAATGATCACTCCGATCAAAGTATTTCAGCCCGGAGCTAAAGCCGATCTACAGACAACTTCATTGTTTAATGACGATGGAGCGGGGACAAATAAAATTGGCATAAAAACTATCTTACATTCTTACTCATTTGTAAATTCACCGAATGAAGATTTTGTCCTGCTGCATTATAATTTCATCAACACAACACCTTCACAAATAACAAATTTTCATGCTGGGCTTTATTTTGATTGGGACTTAATTGCATCTACAGGTGCTGATGACGTTTCCCGATGGGATGACGAAGCTAAGATGGGATATGTTTACAATCAGCCAGGAACAACTCCTTATTATACAGGTGCTGCACTTGTTTCGCATACGAATTACCATTATCGTTCAATTCTTAATGCAGGTAGTGACGGAGGTTGGGGAGTTTATGATGGATTTACAGATGCAGAAAAATGGGAATCGCTCAGCGGCGGCATTACAAAACCAAATGCCGGTGCAGGTGATGTTTCGCATGTTGTCGCAAGCGGACCTTTTTCGATAAATCCCGGAGATACCCTCGGTGTTGTATTTGCTGTAGCCGCAGGCGATAATTTAACAGCACTCAAACAGCATATGCAATCTGCGAAAAATAAATGGAATCAAATTCTGACTTCCATAAGTGATGAGGAACAAATAGTAGATAAATTCCGGCTTTATCAGAATTATCCGAATCCGTTTAATCCTAGTACAGTTATTAGTTATCGGTTATCAGTTAATAGTTATGCAACACTAAAAGTGTTCGATTTGCTTGGGTGTGAAGTCGCAACAATTGTAAACGAACCAAAGCAAGCTGGTGAATTTGAAATAGAGTTCGATGCAAGTAAATATGGATTAAGTTCGGGAGTGTATTTGTATAAGATAAATGCAGGCTCATTCACATCAGTGAAAAAGTTTATTTTAATGAAATAAATCATAAGCAATCTTGAAATTCCAGAATCCATTTTCAAGGATTTTATTTTACAGACAAAATTGAAATAGCATAAAATTTGACAAACCAACACTTGGTGTATTGATTATAATATCTCTCCGTTATAATCGGTTACATATATTATAAAGCACCGACTCAAAAAACAACTATCCTTGGGTTACAATATTTATGAGTTAATTCGATTAGTTGATTTTATTAATTTCAACTTGTAGCAAAATAAAATTTTAAGTAAATTTTAAGAAAAGAGGAAATTATGTCAAACTTTTTATTTTGGGCGATTCAGTATGGATCTCAAGGTCGTCAATATCCTTGGGATGTAGATTTCTATTTAGATCAACCTGCTTATTGGGACTTAATACTTAATGGAGAATTATGGGATAGCTATTGCCAACCTGTTATAAAACAGTCTGATCAAGTCTTTACAACAAATGATGAAAGACCCTTGGAATTAATGCATTGGAGACACCCAAGATGGTTACCAAACGATGGGGGGGGAAATACCATATGGTTTTGTTGCGAGAAGATATTCAGTAATAATTTATAATGATTCTAATCGAAGTAGAATTTTAAACAGGTATCATGGGGAAATAGATATAGATGATCCCTATTTAATAGATAAACAAGGATGGTTTGTATCAAAAATTATTGAAGTTACTCCAAATCAATCCGTTGTTTTAAATCAAACTATAAACATCTATATCAAAATTCTTCAACCTTGTAAATGTAATTTACTAATAACTGTACAGAAAGGGAACCAAGTTCCTGAGACGATTTATGAACAACTAGTAACAGATGCAGTGAAAGAAAAGCAAATTTCATTCCCATATACTTTTACAAGTTGGGCCATTCATAAATTTAGATTCAATTTAAGTACATCCATATCTTTATGGATTGACGATTGGTGCCCTCCAATGGCTGAATATGTTGAAGAGCGTGAATCAATTATTCATGTTGGTGAAAATTAGATAATGAGATCGTCTATTATAATAATAAGTTGCTTACTAATAATAATATCTCCAGGAGGTGTCTTCTCTCAATGGTTCGAAATTCCACCAAAAATTTACAACAAAACTTTTTATGAATTAAGAATGAAAGATAAAAATATTGGTTTGATAACTGGAACTAACGGAATAATATTAAAAACAGTTAATGGTGGTAGCAATTGGAGAGAAATACCGTCCAGTACATTGTCAAATCTGAATGACATCTTTTTTATTGATTCTTATATTTTTATTTGTGGGGATAGTGGGACAGTGCTTAAATCCAATGATGAGGGAGAAACTTGGTTAAAGATATTGCTCCCTTTTAATAAAAAAATTACTTCCATTTGTTTAATCGATCCCTCTGTCGGATTTATTACCACAGATAGCTTGATATTAAAGACTACCGATGGTGGTAGTAATTGGTTAATAATAGATAGATCAAACATTTACTTTCTGAAAATTCGATTTATAAATAATGAAATAGGATTTGCCGTCGGCGACAGTGCAACTTACGGCATTGTTAGAAAAACCACAAATCAAGGACTTAGTTGGTTTACGCAATCAAAGAATTATGCCGGTTTTTTATCTGACGTACAGTTTATTGATTCCATCGGTTATATTGTTGGTGAGAACGAACTTGTATTAAAAACAATAAATAATGGATTATCCTGGTATGAACCAAAACCTGTTACTCCTTTTTCAAAATATAATTTCGAATCCCTTTATTTTGTTAACGATTCAATTGGCTGGGTTGCCGGATGGAATGGAGTTATAATGAAAACATCAGATGGTGGCAAGAATTGGATCTTACAGCGTAAGCTAAATGAAATTGGAAATTTCAGTTACATCGGGGGTATCACAATGCTTGATAGTATCAAGGGGTTTACTGTTGGTTCAAATAAAGATTCTGATTGGTATGCACAAATTTTAATGACTACTAACGGTGGATTGACTTTTATCAAAGAAGAAAATGCAATTAGTATCTCTGAATTCCAATTGTTTCAAAACTATCCTAATCCGTTTAATCCAAGTACAAAGATTAAATTTCAAATTGCAATCCGCCAGATGGCGGATAAAATGCAAACTGATATAAGTCAGTATGTAACACTAAAAGTATTCGATTTATTGGGCCGTGAAGTAGCCACACTTGTGAACGAGCCAAAGCAAGCTGGTGAATATGAAGTCGAATTTAACGCAGATAAGTATGGATTAAGTTCAGGAGTTTATATGTATCGGCTAGTAGTGAGCGGAGTGAATCCATTGAATACAGGTTCATTTACTTCAACAAAGAAATTTGTGTACTTGCGATAGATGTATCTTTTCTGGATTGATTAGTTAATCTGATATCTGAAATAACGCCATCCTAACTTACATGGATGGCATCTTTCTATCTGCTAAAACAAAATTTCTTCTCACACTCCATTTTCTTGAACAACTGAAAAAACATTCCTTCAAAAGAAAATCCCATCTTAAATTTGCACAAATGAACATTATATCGCATATTAATTAAGTTAATATTACTCGAATGTAAATGATCATGCTCCAATTATTGAATTCATAAATAGAAAAAATAAATTAATAGGAGTTATCGATGAAAAATATTCTAACAGTTTGTGTTCTTCTTTTCATTTCTGGTAATCTTTTTTCCCAAAGCAACTACGAGTTGGTTTGGAGCCTTAATCAAAAACCTTT
>VGVX01000066.1 GCA_016873845.1 Ignavibacteria bacterium | reverse complement strand
GTGGAAACTGCAAAACTTATTGCAAATGAGCTTAGCATCAAAAAAAATGAAATTCAAATCGATGAGAGATTGTATCATCCAAGTACTTTAGACTTCCTGAAAGTAATCAATGAAATAGATAATTCATGTGAAAGTTTAATGCTCTTCAGTCACAATCCTGGAATTACGGAATTTGCCAATTTCGTTTCCACCAATGATTTTATAAATATTCCTACATGTGGAATCGTAAGTCTCTGCTTTGATATTCAAAATTGGCGAGATTTATCAAACCACAGAGGTCAAACGATTTTTTACGAGTATCCCAAAAAGTACTTTTCCTGAATCCAAAGCATTCTTTTTGGTGGTTAATATTGGCCATTTGAGTGATAACCATCAACATACAATGTTCGGGATGACATATCAATTTTCCTGAGGCAATCTAGTTAATTAGGTTTCAAGATTTTTTCATCACAGCGATTACTCATACTAAGCTGTAACTGCTTGTAATAGAAAGAATTAACGAACCACGAAGTTTTTTACTTTGATTCACTAAAAGTTTTCTGAAAATCTCTCCGAAATTTTGCCCCCAAATTATTGCTGGTATGATTCTGGATGATCTACATATGTCAATTAATGAAAAATAAAAGGAGAAAATAAAATAAATGGGTCAACAACAACTTCTACTCATCGTTTTAGGAGTGATCATTGTAGGTATAGCCATAGTTGTAGGTATAAACATTGCAACCACTAGTGCTCAAAGTTCCAATAGAGATGCTGTTATTGCAGACTTAAACACAATCGGCAATTATGCACAGCAGTATTATCGCAAGCCTTCTTCAATGGGAGGTGGCAACAATACATTTACTGGTTGGACAATTCCACCCGCAATTGATACAACTGGAAACGGAACATTTGCCGCAACAGTCGCTGCACAAACTGTTACTTTAGTTGGAACTGGAAACGAAACTGGAAATGATGGTTCGGCTAAAGTAAAAGCTACTGCAACAATTACTCCGACGAGTATTACTGTGACCATTAATAACTAACTCAAAATTCATAGGTTGGCGGTGCGAGCCGCCAACCGTTTTTTGGGGGAGAATAAAATAAGTAGAAAAATGAAAAAGGTAGCTGGAGTATTTTTAGATGGATCTGAACTTAAAGTAGCAATCCTCGGAAAGCAAAAAGAAGGGATTACTATTGAGGATTTGCTCATCATCAGATCTCTAAATGAAGAAAACTCGAACAAGTCTTATAATGGAGCTGTGAAAGATGCGTTACTAAATGATGCGATGGAATTGATTATCGAGGAGGATGAAGAACAAGCTTCAGGTGAATTTAATCCATTCCAAACACTAACAGAACTCCCGGATATTAACAGTTTTAATTTTATTCCATGTGTCTCTGAGCCGCACGTTTCTTACCAGATTATTAATGATATAAATGGAGCGCCAAGTAAAGAAGTTCGAAAAGAATTATTCAAAAGATGGCAGAATTCCCCTAAATCTGTCCATTCGATGGATAATGTTAATTTTATCCGAACACGAGACCATAACATTTTATCTATCTATAGTAATGAATTTTTTCCAGTCATTAAACAACTTGAAAAGCTCACTAACTCTCAAAAGGTTAAAAGACTAAAAATTCCGTGTGTAAAGAGTGCCGATGCAGCTCTCACTTCATATATAATTGATAATTTTGATATTCAAAACGAAAAAGTCTATCTAACCGTTCATCTAGGTCATGAATCAACACGAATGATCTTTTTTAAAGATGAAAAATTCATTCATGTTTCTGAATATTTAAGTTTTGGTTCGCAAACACATGACATCGCTGAAGTCCTTGCAAGCAAAATAGCTTATGAAATGGACAATGCGCAATTATATGATGTGTATCAGATTTTCTTATGCGGTGAAGTTGCACATCATAAAATTATCGAAGCTGTAAAGAATACTCTCCCGTTTGCAAATATTAAAATTGTTGAATTTGATGAACTTTCTACCAACGGTTTAAGCGATGATAAGAAATATGCTGTTTCGGCATTTACGTTTCCAATTGCGACCGCTGTAAATTACATTAAGCAATCAAAAAGAAAATCTAAGAAGCATGACTTATCACCAAAAATGGTGAAAGATTCACAATCTCTCTTCCAACTTGGAATTATCGGTTATGCGATCTTGATTCTAATGATGATCGTAATGGTCTTTTTTGCTCAAAAGTTCTACTACAATCATAAAGACATTGCTCGAAGTGAAAAAATCCTAACAACGAAAAACAAGGAAGCTTCAGAGTTAATATTCTACGAGCAGAGAATAATTGATCTTCAATCAAAAATGACCCAGAAAGAAAATCTTCAAGTAATTGTCGATACATTGAAAATTGGTTCAGCCCGATGGATCGATCTTCTACATCAATTAAACGATTATGATCTGAAAAAGAGCAACATGTGGGTTACTAGCATCTTATTATCGAAGAACGGTATAAACCTAACGGGGGTGAGTGTAGCCCGAAAGACAATTCCCGATTTCTCACAGCATTTAGCTCAGAGTGATATAAAAAATATTCTCAATCAAAAGATAAGGGAGAAAAAAGTAAACGTTTTTGAGATTGTAGCAGATCCAGAAAAATTTGGATATCAAGCGAGTTTAAAATGAAACCCAAGCTAAAAAATACAATTTTAGTTTTGTTACTGTTTATTATAGTCACTGGAGTAAGCGGTTGGTACATATATGTGCAGCAGCCGAACAAACAGAAGAGCATCGCAAATGAAATTACAGTAGTCAATTCTCGCTTAATCAAAAAGGATTATTTTTTAGATGAAATAAAAACCCTTGAAACAAAACTTGCAATTCTGGATACGCTGCTGGCAAATAATGACAAAGTTATACCGTTCCGGAATTCATCTCATGATGCCTACAATGAAATTATTCATATCGCTCAATCGTTCTCTGAACAGACAGAGTTAAATATAGAACATGTTCAGACTACATATTCAGGATCATTTGGAAAGGACTTTTTCAATATTAAGGGAAATGGAACTTTTGAAGATGTCATGAAACTTGTTGATAATCTCGAGCATGCACGGAATTTATATAAAATCAACGACGCAAATTTTAAAGTCGGTACAGTAACCGATGATCTCGGGAAAATTAATTATCAAATCTTTTTTAACATAGTCGTGGAGGCATTCTTTACTAAAGACGAGAATTTTTCACTGCCGGTGAGACCAGCTTTATTAAATAACAATATAAACATGAGGAATTTTTTCAATCCGCTTATCTATTCTGATATTCCACCGAATTACGATGGATTGTTGGAAGTTGATGGCGCGGGACTTTTAGCAATTATTCCAGATGGTGCATTCATAGTAGATAATAACGGGAATACTCATACTATGATGGAAGGAGATGAAGTTTACCTCGGTGTCTTGACTAAGATTGATCAAGAAAATAAACTTTGCGAATTCCTCTTAAACCGCGGAGGTATAATCGAACAAGTTATTTTGAGGATGAAGAATTTAGATCGAAAGGAGACAAAATAATGGGAAGAGTATTTATAATTTTAAGTTTAGTTTTTTCTGTTTTAGTTTTTGCTCAGTCAGAACGTGATATGAGAGCATTAGCTCAATCATCTCAAAGTGGGATGGTTACAATTTCTGGTACGGCATCATTCGATCAAGCAATTGATTTACTGAGCAAAACTTCTAAAAGAGCAATTAATAAAGTAATAATATCTGAAATTCCTAATTCAACGCCTATTGGTATTGATATAGACCTCATGCACTGGTATAAAGCATTGCAGTTGATTTCAAAATTGCATGATTACGAAATTTATGAAAATCACGAATACCTGAAAGTTGTGCCATTAAAAAACCTAACAAAGACAGTAGAAGTTCCCGACGCACTCAAAGGCGTCGATTTTGAAACACGAGAAGTAGCTATTTCTGCTGTATTTTTTGAACTCGATGTTAATCGTTCCAAAGAAACTGGGATGAATTGGAAATGGCTCCTTTCAAGAGAGGGAATAAATGTTGGATCGGAGCTTGGCAAAACATCATCGAGTTTGTTTTCGAGCGGTGGAACCGAAGGGAGCGAAAGTTCTACCTCAAGTCAAGCATCATCTGGATTTTCTATTGGTGCAAATTCGGAATTCAAGGTTTTAAATATGATGGGCAAGGCAACCACTCTATTCAACTTTTTTGAATCGAATAATTTAGGTGAGATTATTGCGAGTCCACAAATCACGGTGCGGGATCGTGTGAAAGGAGAAATCCAAGTAGGTGCAGATTTTTCAACCCGCGAGAAAGATTTTGCAGGAAACACTATTGAACGATTCTACAGCACCGGAACAATAATTAGAGTTACTCCATATGTTCTAAATGAGAATGGTAAAAATTATGTTCTTCTCGACCTTTCTGTTGAAAGAAGTACAGCGCTTCCCGGTCAATTTACTACTGAAGTTAAGCGAACCAAGGCAACTACAAATGCATTGCTGCTGGATGGAGAGGAGACAATAATTGGAGGATTGTTCATTAACGAAGAAAGAACAGAACGCTCTGGAATCCCGATACTAAAAGACCTCCCTTGGTGGGTATTCGGAATTCGTTATTTAACTGGTAGCGATGTTCAGGTTACAGCAAAAAAAGAACTAATAATTGTTTTAAAAGCACGTCTTCTTCCAACCCTGAAGGAGCGTTTGGTTGATCGAAGTACAGACACAAGAATAATTGATAGCAAACTACATCAGTATGATCAGGAGATAAATAGATATAGAACAAAAAAATGATGTTTCATAAAAAATTGTAATTAGCTATGCATTCAAATCAATTATTGTTAGTTGCTGGTGCATTAGGAATATTAGGACTTCTAATAATTTCAACAAATACAGCTACTTTTCAAAATCTTGCGGTCAAGCTTGAAAATCGCTCTACATTATCAACAATTTCGATTGCACAAAGTCTGATTGAAGAAATAAAAACAAAATCGTTTGATGAAAATACTCTTATTGGTTTTCAACACTCGGTAAATAATTTAACTGTTGCTTCGTCCTTCGGCCCAGAAGGTGAATCTTATCCTAATTTCGACGATATCGATGATTATCACAATTATTCACGAACAATTTCAACTGATGATTCTAATGCAATTACTGCAGTCGTAAAAGTAAGTTATGTTAATGAGAGTCAGCCTGAATATACATCGACAACAAATACTTACTTAAAAAAAGTTACAATTGAATTGACTGGGGGTAATCTTTTGCAGAAAATCACACTCTCAAGAATTTTTACTTGCTGGTGAAGAATGGGAAATTTTTTTCATTTAACTATATCATTTATAATCGGGACGTTAGTAATACTAATGCTTGTTCGTTTAACCATGAATGTGGGAGATGAATCAAATGAAACCAACATCGAACAAATGGTACAATCAAATCTGTTGAATCTTACCTCAACGATTGAAAATGACTTTAGGAGAATTGGATACAATTCACCGGTCGATCCAATTCTAATAGCGGATTCAACCATAATTTCTTTTACAGCAGATACCAAACTATCTGGAAAAGCAGATACTGTTAAATATGTTTTAGCCGATATTTCAAGTGCATTGCACACTCAAAATCCGAATGATAGGTCGCTTTATAGAATAATTGGATGTGATACTACGAAAATTGTTTCATCCGGTTTAACAAAATTTAAACTAAAGTATTTCGATATTAATGATATAGAAACTCTGACTCCGGTGTTCGTTAAATCAGTCAGTGTTGAACTACGATATGAATCTGAGATGCAAGTTAAAGATCATTATCCCTTTTTCGAAAAGTCTTTTTTGATCAAACCAAGAAATTTAAATTAATCATAGGTGTGATATGGGAAACTCAACTTTAATAATTGTATTATTTGCAGTAGTTTTGATTGGGAGTGTAATTTTCGGTCTCAATTCAAAAACTTCAATGAGTGTTGAAGAAACCACTGAAAAATTTAAAGAAGTGCAATCCAGGTTGATCGCTAATTCTTCACTTGAAATGTATTTGAACAAATTGAGAAGAAATAAAAGCCTTCGAGGAAATTTTACGGCTAACAATTTATTAAGTGGGAAATATGACATCTCTGTTACTGGCGGTGATACAGTAAGAATTTTATCGTATGCAAGCTTTCTTGGAAAAAATTCAATCTCACGTGCTGACTTAATATGGGAGAATATTACTTTGCCAACAGTAAAATCTGGACTAAGCATCTCGACAACTAATCTCGATCTGAAATTGAATGGCAACATATTGATCAGCGGAAATGACACAAATCCTGATGGGTCACCCGGCTCGGGTGGAAGCATTCTTGGAATTAGTGTGAACAATTCATCCGACAGTATCAGAGTTACTGATTCACTAAATAATAATGTTAAATCCAAAATTACTGGAACTGGCGGAGCTCCAAGCATTGGAGTTAGTACAGACAGTATAAATTATTCTGCTCTAGCTTCTCAATTTGTACAAGCAGCTGATATTATTTTACCTGGTGGAACTTATTCCAGCGGAACAACTATGGGCAGTATGGCTGAACCAAAAATTACTCATGTTACTGGCAATGTTAATTTTGGCGGTAACTCGACTGGTGCTGGTGTACTTGTGGTATATGGAAATATGAGTTGGAGCGGTAATTTTGCTTACAATGGTTTAGTCCTGATCTATGGAAATTCTTCAATAACTGCAAGTGCCTCAGGGACATCTAAAATTTATGGTGCAGTGCTTGTTGCAGGTCAAACAGTTAATTTTCAAGTAACTGGTTCAGCAGAAATATATTACAGCAGTCTTGTTTTGAATTTATTAAAGAACAATCTGAAATCGAATAAATTTGTTGTAAAAAATTGGCTTGAAGATTTATAGTAGTTTCTTCTAACTATAAATTTCTTTACCCGCGTAAGAAGACATCAAGTAATAAATCAATTCTGTCAGTCTCACAAATCGTTCCAATGGTTCTTAAAATACATTGAGATTATTACTTTTTTAAGATATTTTTGTACTGAAAGAAAATGAATAAACCTAAGCGAGGGTGCGAAGGGTAGTAAGCATGAAAGTGCAGAGTAAATATCACCAGCCAAGTAAAACGGTTGTCAGTAAACCAATTAACTTAAACGTTAAATCGAATTTTCATATCCCGTGTCATTTTTTTGATTTTCTTCCAGACATGAGTTTTGTCTTGTCAAATGAATTTGAAATTCGTCATTGCAATTTGTCTGCTTCACAATTTATCGGAAAATCCACCAAGGAAATTTATTATTCAAATTTCCTTGAATTAATTCCAAATGAATATCAAATAAAATTCAAAGAAATATTTGAACGTTCATTTAGAAAAAAAGAATATCTCTCGATTGAGATGAATCTTTTAAGTTCAAATGAGAATGTAGTTCCTGTTCAACTTTTCATTTCGCCATCTTCAAGTAATAATTCAATTGTGCAAAATTGCTTCGTATTTGCACGCGATATTTCTAAGCAAAAGGAAAAAGAACTTGATTTAGTGCGATTCGCGAATGTGGCTGAATTTACTGTCAATCCGCTCGAAATCACAGATGTTGATGGAAAAATTATTTACGTAAATCCAGCTTTCGAAAGATCGAGCGGATACGGTCGTGAAGAGCTAATAGGAAAAAATCCGAATATCTTTAGTAGTCATAAACATTCTAAGAACTTCTGGAAGAATATGTGGAATACGATTACTCAAGGGAAAGTTTGGATTGGGGAAGTTCAAAACAGAAAAAAAAGCGGGCAGCTATTTCATACTGAACTTTTAATTTCGCCGATTGTCGATGGGAATCAGAAATTAGTCGGATACTTTGGAATCCATCGAGACAAAACCGAAGAAAAAAAATTGGAACAGCAATTGATCCATGCGCAAAAAATGGAGAGCATTGGATTGTTAGCCGCCGGATTAGCTCATGAAGTTGGAAATCCATTGACATCAATTTCTTCACTTGTGCAGGTTATACAAAGAACTAATATTGATGAGGTTACAAATCAAAAACTTGAACTGATAAAAAGTCAAACTAATCGAATTTCGAAAATTATTCGGGACCTTGTTAATTTTTCAAGACGCTCAACTTATGAGCTGCAATCGACCGATATTAATAAAATACTAAAAGCAGCAATCGAAATAGCCAGAGTTAGTAAGAAAGCAAAAGGTATCGAGATTGAGGAACATTATAGCGGCAAAGTTCCTCAATTGTTTTTAGTACCTGATCAAATCGAGCAAGTTTTCCTTAACATCTTGATTAATGCAATTGACGCAATGTGTCTTGATGCTGCAGGTGGGAAATATTTTCGAAATCCCGCCATAATAATGATTCGAAGTGTATTAGAAAATGGTTCTGTTAATGTCTATATCAATGATAATGGGATAGGAATTGCAGAAGAAGCTTTACCAAGACTCTTTGATCCATTTTTCACTACAAAGAAAGTAGGCGAGGGAACAGGATTGGGACTTTGGGTCAGTTATAACATTGTAAAAAGTTTTCAAGGTGAGATCATCGTTGAAAGTGAAGAAGGAAAGGGTACAACTTTCACTATTAAATTTCCTATTAATACAGATTCAAAATAAAAGAGAAAAAATGGCTCATAAGATTTTAGTTGTAGATGATGAACAGATAATCCGAGAATCAATTTCATTTGTACTTCGTGAAGAAGGTTATGATGTTACTGAAGCTATTAATGGTTCAGATGCATATCAGAAAGTGTTAAACTCAAACTTTGATTTGATCATCACCGATATCGAAATGCCAATGATGAAAGGAATTGAGCTCCTAGAAAAAGTCAGCCAAACAAATCCTCTAACGATTATCATGGTAATAACAGCTTACGGTTCATTGGAAACTGCGATCGCAGCTTTACGGCTTGGTGCAAGTGATTACATTTTGAAACCGGTGGAGTTTGACGAACTGCTCATTAAAATAAATCGATTGTTAAACTACAAGCAGCTTGCATTCGAGAATCAAGTTCTTAGAAGAGAATTACAGCGTGAATATTCATTTGATAACATAGTCGGAAAAAGTGATGCAATGCAATCAGTTTTTGACATGATTAAACATGTTTCGCAAACGAACAGTAACGTACTAATTACGGGCAAAAGCGGAACTGGCAAAGAACTTGTAAGCCGAGCAATTCATTTCAATGGTCCAAGAAATAATAAATCTTTTGTAGTTGTTAATTGCGGAGCTATTCCGGAAACATTAATTGAGAGTGAACTCTTCGGTCACAAGAAAGGGGCTTTTACCGGCGCTTTAAGAGATACAGATGGATATTTTAAGACAGCTGATGGGGGTACGCTTTTCCTTGATGAGATTAGTGAAATGTCCTTAACGCTTCAGGTAAGACTTTTAAGAGCGATTGAACAAAAAGAAATTATTCCGGTCGGCTCAACAATTCCAATCCCGATTGATGTGCGGATTATTGCCGCAACGAACAGAGATTTAGACGAGGAAGTGGAGAATGGTAAATTCCGCAGTGATCTTTACTATAGATTAAATGTGGTTGAAATTAAATTGCCATCTTTAGCTGAACGTGTTGAAGATATACCAATTCTTATTGATCACTTTGTGGATAAATATCGAAAAGAAATGGGAAGAAATATTAAAGGTGTTGATCCTTTAGCAATTAAATATCTTATGAATTATCCCTGGAAAGGGGAAGTTAGAGAACTCGAAAATATAATTGAACGTGCAGTAATATTTTGTAAGGGTGAAATTATAACTCGTAACGACTTCCCTCAATCGCCAAATACAACTGAAGAATTGGTGTCTTTGGGAGGGCAAACACTCACAGAAGTGCTGAGTGATTTTGAACGCGATTATATCCGTAAAATGCTTATCCAAAACGATTTCGATAAGGAAAAAACTTCCCAAGTCCTAGGTTTTAGTACAGCTACACTTTATAGAAGAATAAAAGATCTAAACATTCAAGATAAACCTGATGGTGTGACTACTTCTCATAATTGATACTATTCTAACTGAAATTTTCAGTAATGAGAAGTTTTTATCTATAGGTTATATAATTTCATCTCACAAGACTATTTTTCTCATTTTTTCCACTTATTTCTCTTGAATTTTAGAATAAATATTTTGCACTTGTTAAATAAAATTGGCACGTGCATTGATGTAGGCAAAGAATGAGTGAAGTTGCATTTCCTCCTGAGAATACTTTGAGCGGGAAAGATTTGAGGCGTAGTAAGAAAGTTTTACTCTTCAGTCCGGACCTACATTTATGTGCCTCTTTTACTCTTCTGCTTCAAGATAGATTTAAAGTCGTAACAACTACTGAAGGTGATTTCGTAGAGAAAATTTTAGATTTAATTAAACCAGACTTATTAATCACTGACCTCTCTCCAAATGAAAAATCTGCAGATTCATTACGGGCACTCAAGGAGAAAATTCCAAACTTAAAGATAATCCTATTTTTGGATTCATGGATTACGAACAAAGGAGTTGAATCAAGTCTGAACAAAATAGTTGACGCAATTTTTTATCAACCTATCGATTTAACAGAGATCAATCGAAGATTAGACTTTTTAATGAGCTAGTTATAAGTCTTTGCAAAACACAGTGTGCGGAACTTTATTTCTCATTTGTGAAAATAAATTTTTCGGATTCTCGTTTTTGCAACATTTTAAGCACTTTTTCAATTAAAATCGGTATTTTTCGTCTGAAAATCACGGCACGTAAATTGAGCAAAATAGCCGAGTTTTGTAAAAATTACGTTCAGTATTCAAGTCTTTTTGCAGTTCGAAATCACTTTTTGAATGATATTGTTTGAAAAGAGCGTCAGACGTAAAAATTAAAGTTTATTTGGGGTGCTAATTATTGTGAAACTTAATAATTCAAATATTAATTTGTAAATAAAATAAGAGAATTTGATACTTAATTATAGGAATTGTAAAAAATAATGGAAAAGAAAAGAACAAAAATAACGATTGATGGTAATGAAGCCGCTGCTTATGTGGCTTATCACACAAATGAAGTTTGCGCTATCTATCCAATCACTCCATCATCGCCAATGGGCGAATGGTGCGATGCTTGGTCTGCAGAAAATAAAGTCAATATTTGGGGAGATATTCCTGTTGTAAGCGAATTACAGAGTGAAGGGGGTGCTGCTGGCAGCGTCCATGGTGCATTACAATCAGGTGCGTTAACAACTACATTTACTGCCTCTCAGGGATTATTACTTATGATCCCGAATATGTTCAAGATTGCTGGTGAATTAACTTCCACGGTTTTTCATGTTTCCGCACGTTCCATTGCTGCCCAAGCTCTGTCAATCTTCGGCGATCACAGTGATGTGATGGCAACTCGGTCTACAGGATTTGCCCTGCTCGCTTCGAACTCAATTCAAGAAGTAATGGATTTTGCTTTAATTGCTCAAGCTGCAACACTTGAATCACGAATTCCTTTTATACATTTCTTTGATGGATTTAGAACTTCACATGAAGTTATGAAAATTGAGGAATTAACTCTTGACGACATGCGAGCCATGATCAATAATGATTTAATTATTTCGCATCGTCAGCGTGCCCTTTCTCCAGATAGACCTGTTTTAAGAGGAACTGCACAAAATCCAGATGTTTACTTCCAGGGAAGAGAAACCGTAAATCCGTTTTACTTGAAGTGTCCCGATATAGTTCAAGCCCTAATGGATAAATTTGCAAAGATTACTGGGCGGCAGTATAAATTGTTCGATTATTACGGAGCGAATGATGCCGAAAGAGTTATAATTTTAATGGGCTCAGGCGCAGAAACTGCCGAAGAAACAGTTGATTATTTAACAGCAAAAGGAGAAAAAGTTGGTATATTAAAAGTACGTTTGTACCGCCCGTTCTCAATTGATCATTTCGTAAAGTCTCTTCCAAAATCAGTTAAATCAATAGCAGTTTTAGATCGAACTAAGGAACCTGGTGCTGCAGGCGAACCGCTTTATTTGGATATTGTAAATGCATTAACAGAAAAGTTTACTAATGATGAACTCGATTTCAGACTTCCTAAAATAATTGGTGGACGTTATGGCTTATCGTCAAAAGAGTTTACTCCCTCAATGGTTACATCTGTTTTTGATGAATTGAAAAAACCAAAGCCTAAAAACCATTTCACTGTTGGTATAATTGATGACGTTTCAAATACGAGTTTAAACTTTGATCCGAATTTTTCGATTGAGTCTCCAGAGATTTTCCGCGGAAAGTTTTATGGACTCGGGGCTGATGGTACTGTCGGTGCAAATAAAAACTCGATAAAAATCATCGGTGAAGGAACAGATAATTTTGCACAAGGCTATTTCGTTTATGATTCAAAAAAATCTGGATCAACTACTGTATCTCACTTAAGATTTGGTTCCAAACCGATCAGGTCAACGTATCTTATCTCATCAGCGAATTTTGTTGCCAGCCATCAGCAAATCTTTTTAGAAAAATTTGACATGCTCAAGGATGCTGTAGAAGGTGCAACATTTTTATTAAACACACAAGTTGAAACAGATAAAGTTTGGGAAACGCTTCCAGAAAAAGTCCAACGTGACCTAATCGATAAAAAAATGGATTTCTATGTTATCGATGCATACAAGGTTGCAGAACAAACCGGTATGGGAGCAAGAATAAATACGATCATGCAGACCTGCTTCTTTGCAATTTCTAAAATCCTCCCTAAAGATGAAGCAATTGGAATGATCAAAGACACGATAGAAAAAACTTATGGAAGCAAGGGAGAAAAAATTGTTGCCATGAATTTCAAGGCAGTTGATCAAACACTTGCTAATCTGCATAAAGTTGAAATTCCAAATAAAGTAACAAGTAAAATTCAATTCGCTCCGCCAGTTTCTGCCGGTGCGCCTGAATTCGTCCAGGATGTACTTGCAACAATCATCGCTGGAAATGGGGATTCAGTTCCAGTCAGTAAAATGCCGAAAGATGGAACCTACCCTGTTGCCACTGCACAATGGGAGAAGCGAAATATTGCACTAGAAGTTCCGGTTTGGGATGAAATTGTTTGTATCCAGTGTAATAAATGCGTACTTGTTTGTCCTCATGCAACAATCAGAGCAAAAATCTGTGATGAGAAGTATGTCAAAGATGCACCGTCGACTTTCAAATACACAAAATTCAAAGCGAAAGAGCATGGTGAAAATTTAGTTTATTCACTTCAAGTCGCAGTGGAAGATTGTACAGGTTGTGCATTGTGTGTAGATGTTTGCCCTGCGAAGAATAAGAAAGAAACGCGTCTCAAAGCAATTAATATGCAGCCGCAAATTCCACTGCGTGATACTGAAAGGGCAAATTGGGATTTCTTCTTAACATTACCCGAATTCAATCGAACTAAATTGAATGTGATGACTGTAAAAGATTCACAATTCATGCAGCCTTTATTTGAGTTTTCTGGTGCATGCTCTGGCTGTGGAGAAACTCCATATGTGAAACTTGTAAGTCAGTTATTTGGTGATAGAACAGTTGTTGCTAATGCAACTGGATGTTCTTCGATATATGGCGGAAATCTTCCAACCACACCATGGTGTGTGAATAATGATGGCAGAGGTCCTGCTTGGTCAAATTCTCTATTTGAAGACAACGCTGAATTCGGATTTGGATTCCGCCTCGCAATAGACAAACACAATTCTTATGCGAAGAGTTTATTGAAAAAACTTTCTTCCGAAATCGGCGAAAAACTTGTTGACGAACTGATCAATGCTTCACAAAAAGATGAAGCTGAAATTTATGAACAAAGATTGAGAGTTGATGAACTTAGGAAAAAATTGAATTCAACTAAAAATGGGAAATCTGATGAAATCAAACAGCTTCTTGCACTTGCGGATTATCTTGTAAAAAAATCTGTTTGGATTATGGGAGGCGATGGTTGGGCATATGATATAGGATATGGAGGATTAGATCATGTGCTCGCAGCTGGTAAAGATGTAAATATTTTAGTTCTCGATACTGAAGTTTACTCGAATACAGGCGGGCAAATGTCTAAAGCAACTCCTAGAGGAGCTGTTGCAAAGTTTGCAGCTGCCGGTAAACCAATGGCTAAAAAAGATCTCGGATTGATGGCTATTTCGTATGGCAATGTTTATGTTGCAAAAGTTGCTATGGGTGCAAATGATGCACACACAGTCCGTGCGTTCCTCGAAGCTGAAGCTTATGATGGTCCTTCATTGATCATTGCTTACAGTCACTGTATTGCACATGGAATTGACATGCAATATGGAATGAAGAATCAAAAAGCTGCAGTAGATTCTGGTTATTGGCAGCTGTATCGCTACAATCCTGATCTTGTGAAAGAAGGAAAGAATCCATTTAAGCTCGATTCGAAGGGGCTGAAAATTCCGTTAAGAGATTATGCCTATATGGAAACTAGATATAAGATGCTGACGATCTCCCATCCGGAACTTGCTGAAGAATTAATGCAAGAAGCTCAAAAAGATGTCGAAAAGAGATGGCAGCAATACGAAGATTTGGCTGCAGCAAACTCGGTAAGTGAAAACAAAGAATAATTTATTTATGAAAATATTATTCGTAATAAACGACGCACCTTATGGAACTGAAAAAGCATTCAATGCTTTTCGGCTTGCGTCACAAATTTTGAAAGATAAACCTAATGCCGAAGTTCGAATCTTCCTTTTAGCTGATGCAGTAAATTGCTCATTGAAAAATCAAATTACGCCGCAAGGTTATTATAATATTGAGAGGATGATACGTTGGATTTTGTCCAAGGGAGGTAAAGTAAAGCTTTGCGGCACTTGTTCCGATGCAAGAGGTCTGAAAGAATTGAACCTGATTGATGGAGTTCAGATGAGTAATCTCGCAGAATTTTCCGAATGGACAATCGATTCGGATAAAGTATTAACATTTTAAATTGAGGTAATTATGGATATCACAACGAAATATTTAGGAATGAAATTAAAGAATCCAATCATTCCATCTGCAAGCCCGCTTTCAAGAGATATTGGAAACATTAAAGAGATGGAAGATGCCGGCGCTGCCGCAGTGGTTTTGTATTCTTTATTCGAGGAACAAATTGAACAGGATTCGCTCGAATTGCATCATCATACCACAGTTCATGCAGATAGTTATGCTGAAGCAATGAATTATTTTCCCGAAATATCTGATATTAAAATTGGACCTGATGAATATCTAAAGCACATTCAAAAGGTAAAAGAAGCCGTTGATATTCCTGTAATCGCAAGTTTAAATGGAAAATCGCTCGGGGGCTGGACAAATTATGCAAAAAAAATCGAAGAAGCCGGTGCAAACG
>VGVX01000065.1 GCA_016873845.1 Ignavibacteria bacterium | reverse complement strand
ATAAACTTCAAAATGCCGAGCTATTACGTGATCAGTATTGGAAGGGTAAGAAGAATGCAGCTTGATTTTTATTCGTTTTATCTGTTTATTTTTTTTACACCAGTATCTTTTCCCTTGAAGCATTACAGTTGTTTAAAAGCGGTTCAATTTCGGCAGATTCCGAGTTGCAGCTTTTCAGCAGTATCGCCAAAGAAAATAGAGATGGAGCAGTAAAATGGAAAACATAACTTTTTCAAAATATCCTTTAAAAAGTTTACTTATATATTATCTAGCTACGATTCTTCATTATTTGTTTGGTTATTTTGGCATCTTAATCGCATTTGATTATTCCTCAGCCGGTAAAATAGTTTCAGCGGCATATTTATGTTTTGCAATTGTTCAGATGTATATTCTCATGCCAATGATGGTTTGCCCGAATTGTGCCTATACAAATAAACCGGAAATGTTGTGTATATCTGGACTGAATGTGATCGCAAGAAAATTTTTCCCCAAAGGAGATCTAAATAATTTTAAGAGCCGTAGTGAAGGAATTCTCTGCTATAATAATTTGTACATGTCAGCAAAGATATTGCCGGTACTGATCATTCTTCCATTTTTATTCATCAATTTTTCATGGGCACTTTTATTGTTATTGATAAGTGTTATTGGATTATTGCTCTTACGGATTTTTTACATTTTCAAAAAGATCGCTTGTAATCATTGTCTTGTGAGGAACATTTGCCCAAATGCAATATCAATGGGAATAGGTGAATAATAATAAATAGGAATAATAAACCTCCAACAGGTTTCATGAATATCAAGAAAAGTTTTTGAAGTGGTCCACCTTAGAATAACAACTCAATCCATGGAAAAAATTTGTAGTAAAATCAAACTCTTGTTTTATCGAAAAAATAATCAGTGAAATATCATGAACCAGTATCTGTTTTTAGATAAATCGATTAAACCAACAGTAGCTCAATTAAAAAGTGTTTTAGCAGCTTCTTATAAATACTGGTCTGAAATTTTAAAAAAAATTAATTCTACTCATGAAAAAGTTTTTCTTGAGTGGAAATTTTATTCAAGTAAGACCGGATGGACAGGAAAAGCACTATTAAATAAACGAAATTTATTTTTCTTCAGACCTTTTAACAATTATTTCACATTGACTTTCGTCTTCGGTGATAAAGCTGTTAACGAAATTGAAAGAAGTGATGTATCAGAAGAATTGAAAAAAGAATTACTCTCTGCAAGAAAATTCGCCGAAGGGAGAACCTTGTCGGTATTCGTTACAAAAAAAAGTGATTTAAAGAACATTTATAAATTAATTGAGATTAAAGTAAATAATTAAAAGCAGTTATTCATGTGTGATAAGAGACCATGCGTAATTTAAATTACGATCTGAATTCTCTTAGTCATCCTGATACAACTTCACTTGGAGATTTTGTCCCGCAGGTCCATTATGAAATCCCATTACTATAATTGTGTAAGTTTTATTTGGCACGAGTGAGAAACCGCGGAGACTTAAAAGCTCATTCGAAGTGTTTGCTTCTGTAAATACAAAGCTCATGACTGCCGGATCGTATGGTTCGTAATCAGTAATTGATTGATATGTAAAATATCCATGTTTAACAATTCCGGTCGGATTGCCGAGTCTTATATCAAGCGGAGGGACATTCGGCGAAGCGTTAATAAATCTAATATATGATTTGCCGGGCATTGGTATGAAGTTAAGATCTTCGATAAAGAGCGGATTCAATCTTGCAACTGAATCCATCGGTATGAAAGTATAGAGCTTATTTTGTTCGAATAAATATTGAAAACTTAACAAGGTAGGAGAAACAGTTCCTCCTGCATAGACGTCAATGTCATGAAGTCCGCTGCGGTGAAACACGTATCCAGTACTAATACCAAAAAGTAAATTTTGGACAACTTTATTTTTATCGAGTGCTATATCCAGCCCAGGCGAGTTTGGGGAAGCGTTAATTGTTCTTAGTCGGGTCAATGCACTTGCTGTAAAGCTGAAAAGATTTTGCCCATTCGAATCCGATTCATTCAAAAAGTTTAAAGAATATTCCTCACCAGAAGTTCCTGAATTATTACCGAGGAAATAAATCGTGTAGACTTTATTCGGATCGAGTGTTGCATCTGCAGCGATAACTAAATTGCTCGCAGAACCGGCAGTAGTTACGACAATTTCATTGAAACCGGAATTTAAGTCGAGATAATTCGCAGCACCTCTATAGGGAAGATTCGTGATTTTAAATTTTCCGCTCGAGTTTTTGAAATAAATATCAATTGAGCCGTGATCATAGGCTCCGTGTACAACTCGAACACTCGACTTTCCAGATGGGGCAGTCTTTGGAGGATTCTCAAAAAATATTGTTTCGAGGTTAGCTGTTTTGTTGACCGCCATTAAAGTATAGGTTTTACTGTGACTTAATGTAAGATCTTGTGAAAGCAGAGGAGCTGAGGAGCCAAATTCAAATATTTTTACTTTTTTTCCTGAACCGGAATTAACCTTTAAGACACCCGTTGCAAGTTTGTAATTTACATTTGATGCAACGAAATTATCATCAACGCTAAGTTCAAGCAGCGGATTGTCAGTTGAACCATTTATAAATCGTAATTGGGATTTGACTGCATCGAACGTATAAAGAGATTGCGATGAATTATTTGATTCTGTTAAGAAGTTAATTGATAATTCTTGTCCCGCAGCTCCGCTCGTATTTCCAAGCAAATAAATGGAATAGATCTTATCGCTTTCAAGAAATGCATCGGATGTAAGAATGATGTTCCCAGATGAGGAAGAAATTGTGAACGCAATCTCATTTGAACCGGAATTCAGATCGAGATAATTAGTTACACTTTTATAGGGAATATTTGTCAGATTAATTTTCCCGCCGGAATTTGAAATCGAAACATTTAAATTTCCTAATCCATAAGCTCCGTGTACAATCCGCAGTGAAGATTTTCCTGGCTGAGAAGTTTTTGAAGGATTTTCGAAAAGGAATCCATCGGGATTCAAACTCTGATTCGTTACAAGCAAGCTGTAATTTTTTGTATGATCAATTGAATATTCTTTGCTGAATAGCTGGCTGGTTGTACCTGCACTCATCAGCTTGAATGTACGATTAGCTCCTGAATTGATTTTAAATGTCGATGTAGCAAGTTTATATCTGATGCTGCTTGCGGCTTTGGTCCCATCAACAAACAGATCGACTAACGGACTATCTGTCATTCCATTTACAAATCTTAGGTTGGTGCGAAGAGCTGCAAACTCTGTTAATACTTGCGAGCTTGTGTTCAGATCTTTCATAAATCCGAGCATGTATTTATCGCTTGCAGTTCCATCGGCTTTACCAAGAAGGCAGGCAGTGTATACCACACCAACTTCGAGATTTGCTTCGCTCGTAAATAAAACTTCTTGAGTTGCAGCGGTTTTTACAATGATCTCATTTTTACCTGAGCTTAAATCGACATAATCTGAAACATTTTTAAATGGAACATTATTGAATGCAATCGTTCCGGAGGTGTTTGTGATCTGAATATCAATACCAATCTTATCGTATATCCCGTTTATAAATCGTACGCTTGATTTACCGAAAGGAACTATTTTCGTCGGAGTTGTGAGAGAAAGTACTTCAATAGATTCAAATTTATTGGCGATGAAAAGGAAATAGTTTTGATTTGCCTCAAAATTCATCTCTTTCTGAAAAATTGGAGTAGTGTATCCAAAAGCTCTGATAATTACTTTTCTCGTCCCTGTATTTACACTAAGAAGCTTTGTAGCATTCTTGTATGTCAGGTTTGTAACTGTGGAGGCATCGTCCACAAGCAGTGAGATCCCCGGACTATCATGCGAACCATTAACCAATCTTAGGTTTGTTTGGACCTGTGCGAAGGTGAAGAGCGATTGTCCGGTAGTATCGCTGTCTTTTAAGTAATTGATAGATAATGCACCATTCCCGAGTCCGGTGGTCGAACCAAAAATGAATGCAGTATAAACTTTCCCCCCCTCAAAAAAAGCTGCACTGGTCATTATGTTTGGGGTTTCGGTTTTGGAGAGCGTGATTATATTCTGACCTGCAGCAACTTCCTGGAAATCGCTTTCCTGATTGAATTTCATTTGCGGAATTGTTGCAGAGCCGGAAACAGTATTTAGTTTGACATCCAAAGAGTCGATATTAGTTGAAGCTTGAATGAATCGAAGTAATGATCGGCTTCCAGCTGTTGTACGCGGCGGATTGTCATATAGAGTTCCTTTCAAAACTCCGCCTGCTTTTGCTACGAGAAACGTATAATATTTATTTTGTTCGATTGTAATTACAGTATCGACGTAACCGCTGGTTCCACCCATATTAACTTTTATTTTTCTTGTGCCTGAATTCAATCCATAAAAGGCAGAAGCCTGACGGAATGGGATCGAGCCGCCAATTGGTGAGCCGTCAACATAAAATTGGAGAGGCGAAGCTTCTGTATCTCCATTAATGAATCTAACTTTTGCGGTGCCAACTGCAAAATTGAAAAGTGTTTGAGGATTTGGATTCGTGTCCTCCATGAAATATGTGTTCAGTTGAGTGCTGTCTCTAGCTCCAACCAATCCAAGTATATAGATGGAATAAATTTTTCCAATTTCGAAATTTACCTCTGATGAAAAGTGAAGTTTTGTTGTGCCTGCATCATAAACCAGTACGGATCCTTTATTGGGCAGAACTTCCATATAATTGCTTGTACTTTTATAATTAAGCTCAGTTAATAAAAAATTTTCTGCAGGCATTTTAAGATTAATATCAATTTTGGCTAGTTCGGGGGCAAGATTTGCAAATCGCACTAAAGCTTTGCTGCCTGTTGGATATTGATTCGAGCGCGGAGTTAAGAGAAGTTCGGGCGCAGCATAATCCCCAATAATTTGCAGTGTATAAGTTTTTCCAGAATCAACTCGCAATGTATCTTTCAGAATATCGGTTGTGTTGCCGGTTTCTCTGATTTTGAATTCGTGCTTTCCCGGGATTAAATCAATGAAATAGCTAACGAGTTTGTATGTATGGTTTGATAGAACCTTTTTGTTGTTTATAAAAAGATCTAAACCAGGACTGCCGACTGATGCATTTAAGAATCTGATTTTTGCACCCGAACCGAGAGACGGTGTGGTGGGGGTGTTTGGTAGTTCATAAACTGGTCCGCAAGTTATAAAAATGCATGAGAAAAGAATTAGTGCAAGAAACTGGTTGAAAAATCCCTTCTTAATTTTTGTCGCAATATTGAAACTCATCTCACCGAAATCAATTTATAGAAGATACAAAACATTTCACTCGATGAAAATCCAATCTCTGATTCATCAGAACCAGCTGAATAACATCTGCGATTCAGGCTCGGAATCAATTAAAAGATCAAATGAAATTGGTGAACTAACAGTTCCAGAAATAAAACCTAAGATATATGCAGTATAATTTCTTCCTCCATCTAAAAACATTTTTCCGTATTTCAATGTATCCGTTGTTCCGGCTTGATAAATTGCAACATCGACAGGACCAGAAGGATATTCTACATAATTTGAAATACCTCGGAAACTCAATGTAACAAAATTCGGTGGGCGCAAATCTGATGTAGTGAGTTTTATATAAACGGAGGGCGCATTAGGAGATGCATGCATTACTCTCAAATTTGCTCTGTCGCTGCCAACTGATTTTGATGGAATTTCATAAAGTAACCCGCCGAGATTTAAATAATTATTTAAAGCGAGGAACATGTAAGATTTATCAAGCTCGATATTATATGATGAACCGAATAACGGTGTCACTCCGCCCGATTCAATAATCTTGACATTCCGAGAACCTGCTTTCACTCTCAAAAGTGAAGAAGCTAATTTAAATGGCTGATCTGTAACAATTTTTACATCATCGACTAAGAAATCCAATTGCGGGGCATCGCTGGAAGCATGGAGAAAACGAATTTTGGCTTCACCCGGACCAAAGTTAAATAAGACTTGGGCTCTTGAATCTGAGTCATTCAAAAAGTTTATATCAACTTTTTGAGTCTCAACTCCGCCGTTTATTCCTGTCATAAATGCACTGTAGACTTTTCCTGATTCGAGATGAGCAACTACAGTCATGATCACTGAATTCGTTCCAGAAGTCAAAACTATAATATTATTTTTCCCGGATTCTGTTTCCCAGTATTCGGTTACATTTCCAAAATTGATTCCCTCAATGACTCTTGTCCCGTTGGGATTTATAATTTTTATATCGACTGTACCCGAGATGTCTTTCGTTCCGTGAAAGAATCTAATTTGAGATTTACCTGTACCAATTACTTTGGGTACACTTTCAAGTATTGTATACTGGAAGTTATCTAATCTGTCATACGTAACAACAGTATAGATTTTTGTCGGATCAACAGTGATAGCAAATTCATTTAAAAGAACAGGCGAATCTGCAACGGTTTTTATTTGCATCGTTCTTGATCCGCTTCCGACATTATAAATTGCACTTGCAGTTTTGTAACTAGCACTGCTCGCAATTTTTTTAGTTGCAACAAT
This sequence comes from Ignavibacteria bacterium, assembly GCA_016873845.1. NCBI lineage: Bacteria > Pseudomonadati > Ignavibacteriota > Ignavibacteria > Ignavibacteria bacterium. The sequence goes on along the minus strand of VGVX01000065.1, from coordinate 9,034 downwards.
AAAATCTAATTGAGTTGTTTTTGCTGTCAGATTAATGAAGCGTACTCCGGTTTGTCCGGGTGAAAAGGTGAATGGTGATGTGATTTCATCAGTTGGAAATCTGCGGCTTGATCCATCGCAAGAAATTAGACTATTAGCCAGTAGAAAAATCCCACTGAAGAAAAGGAATTTGAATGCGATGTTTTTTGACATTTTCTCTATTTTCTTTTAACAAATTATAAAGCTTTTTTTTGATATATGCTACTAAAAAATAAAGAGTTAGGGGATTTTTTAAAATTTTTTTTTAAGTGGATTTGGTAAGATTCTTAGGTAAAACAGGTGGCAAATTGAGGTAGAATGAGCTGATTTTGTAAAACAACGCCTAAGCAGCTTCATTTGTTTGTGACTACTCTAGTAGAATGATCAAAAATGAAATTAATTTTTCGATTCCTCTAAAAAAAAAGTTGAATTGAGAATTCGAATCACTCCCACCTAATTGCTTCAAGCGGGATTGTTTTCGCCGCTTTTTTTGCTGGGTACAATCCTGCAATTGTAGATAAAAGCAAGGCAAGGAATCCAATTGCAATAATATCAGTTATTCGGATTTCAATAGGGAGTGCATCAATAATATAAACAGAAGGATCGAGTGGATAGAGTTTATAAATAATTTGCAGATAACAGATCGATAATCCAATTAACACACCTAAAATTGTCCCGATCACTCCGACGAGAATTCCTTCGAAGAGAAATATTTTCATTATGCTTTTGTCATTTACTCCTAACGACTTCAACACGCCGATGTCACGTTTTTTTTCCATCACCGTCATAGTGAGCGAGCCAAAGATGCTGAATGTTGCAACCGCGATAATTAAGCTCAGAATAATGTACGCAACCCATCGTTCGATAAGCATTACTGAATAAAGCTGTTTGTGTAAATCAAACCAAGTGCTGACTTCTATAATTTTCTGATTGGATTTTTTTTGAAAATATGATTTTGCTGAGCTTGCATCATTTATATTTTTCAATCGAATATCGAAACCGTTAACTGCATTTCCCGTTCCTAAAAGATCTTGAGCGATTTCCAATGGTGCATAAACATTGAATGCATCAATATCTTTGTTGTGTGAATTATAAATGCCGCCAATGGTAAATATGCGCATTCTCGGAGGAGAGTTATTTAATAACGCGTTTTCGAATCCAACAGGACTAACTATTGTGATTGTATCACCTAAGACTGATTGCAAGCGGGTTGCTAAATTCAGACCAATGATAACCGCTGGGATCTCTTGATTGGGTGCTAATTTATAATTACCTATTACAATATTTTTTTTCAATCCAGATAATTCGTGTTTTGTATCTGAGCCTATTCCGTATAGATTTACTACTCGAATTATCTTGCTCGAGTACACTACGACCTTTCCTTCAACAAAGGGGGAATAGGAATCCAATGCGGAATAATTTTCAATTTCTTTTTCAAGTGTTTCATAATTTGAGATTCCGGTTGGGGTAGTAGCTTCAATTTTTATGTGAGGATCAAAATTAACAAGAATTTGTGTGACTAATGTACCAAAGCCATTGAAAATTGAGAGGACAACGATTAATGCTGCGACCCCGACTGTTATGCCTAAAATTGAAATAATTGAAATCACTGTAATGAAATTCAACTTGTGCTTTGATATTAAATATCTCGATGCTATGAATTTTTCGAATTTCATATTACGAAAATTTTATTGCTGTTATCGGATTACTTCTTGAAGCAAGTGTCGCTGGAATCAGGGATGCAAGAATTGCTAAAATTATACTGATTGTAGAAGTAATCAAAAATGAATCAAACGTAATTAAAAGCGGAACACTATTAATAAAGTAAATTCCTTCTGGAATTTTTATGATGTCGTACTGTTTTTGAAGTGCCATCAAAGTGATGGCTAAAATATTTCCGATCAATGTTCCGATAATTCCAATCACAATCCCGTTGATAAGAAAAATTTTCTTTATTTGTGAAGCCGATGCACCGAGCGATTTTAATATACCAATAGCATTTGTTTTTTCGAGAACTATCATGAGAAGAGTGGCAAGTATATTAAAAACTGCAACTATAATAATTAAACCTAATACGATAGGAATTGGTTTTTTCTGAAGTTCGATCCATGTAAAAATGTTTTTATGAATTTGGAAGACTGACCTTGCATAAAAAGGATAACCAAGCGAGGTCATTAATTTATTTGCAAATGAATCTGCAATGGCTGGATTATTAATTTTAATATCATAGCCTGAGACCCAATTTTCATAAGAGAATAAATTCTGAGCGGCATGAAGATCTATATATACATTCAGGTCATCATATTCCGAAATTCCTGATTCATAAATTCCTGCCACATTAAATTTCATGATGTTCGGCAAATTCTCTGCAGAAGGGAGAACAAATCCTCGCAATGCGAAGATTGTAATAGATTCATTCAATTTAATACCAAGTTTTTGTGCCAGTTTTTTACCAATTATAATAGTTGGAGTCACATCCGAATTCTTAAACTCATATTTTCCCTTGACGATTGAATTTTTTAAATCTGAAATATCAAATTCAGTGAGAATTCCTTTAACATAAACTCCTTCGCGACTTTTCGATGAACGAAGTAACGCAAGCTGCCCTACATAAGGCGAAATAGATTTTATTTGTGAAGTGTCAATCTGATAAATTGCAGGAATTGAAAAATCATGAGGAGGAAGTTTCTGCCCTTCGAAAGCTGAGAGTTCAATATGAGCATAAAGTCCAATCAGCTTATTTTGAATTTCGCTTTGGAATCCGTTCACAACACTCAAAGCGAGAATTAAAACTGCAACTCCAATTGCGACACCGGCAATTGCGATCATCGAAATTGCTGAAATGAATTTGGACTCCTTTTTCCCCAGCAGAAATTTATGTGATATTAGAAAGGTGAATTTCATTTTCGAGCAAATATAAATAAAAATGATGATACTTTAATTTTTATGAATTTATAATTCTTCATAGTGTCAAATAATGTTAAATACAAAATTATTTTTTCAAAATAATTATTGACAAAGCTGTTCATAATTTCTAAGTTGCATTTGAGAAAGTAAAATGCTGAAGAGGTTATGCCAGTTGTAATAATCGAAATGACAAACGTCATTCACAGAGGCGACAGAATTCGTGATGAGGTCCTTTCATATTTTTTGTTCCCAAAAGATGATCATAATTATATGTTGAAGTTTTCAATCTATAAATAGGTTTTAGACGAAAACTTCCATTGCGGCTATGAAAATCTTTTCACTTTTACCCAAAAAAAATCAATGTGTTGAAGTACCAAATTAAAAAGACTTTATAGTAACTCATTCTATTTGAGCATGCTTGAGTTAATTCAATTATAAGGAAGTCAAAATTTGAGCGGCGAGGAACCTGCCTTAAGATTAATTAAGGTGGTGCGAAAAATAAATTGCACTGAAGTAAGTGCACTGACATTCCCAACTAAATTTAGCTGGAGGATGAATTATAACATTGTAACACAGTGTGATAAATCTTATTCATCAGTTAACAATTCACAATATTTAAAACCCCGAAACACAAAAAATTTAACCATAAACAATGAGGTAGATTTCTCATGAAAGTTGATGAAATACCTGAGAAATTAGCAAAGAAAGAATCTGAGTTAAGATACGCTTTTCTTGAACAGGTCAAAGCCATTCCAGGTGGAGAGAAAATCAAAGCTTGCATTCAATGCGGAACATGTACTGGTTCTTGCCCCGTTTCATATACTATGGACATTTCACCGCGTGAATTGATCGCACTTTTCAGAGCAGGTGATATGGCAACAATTATGAACAGCAGAACGATTTGGATCTGTGCATCGTGCTATTCTTGTCAAACACGTTGCCCATCAGGAATTAAAATCACCGATATTGTATATGCGCTAAAACGCACAGCAATGGAAAAAAATTACTTGTCAGGCAAAGCCAAACATGTTCAAATACTCGCAAACTTGTTCATTCAAAATTTGATGAGTTATGGGCGTCTTCACGAAGGAACTCTAATCAGAAAATTCTATACAAAAACCAGCATAGGTAAGTTATTTAAAATGATTCCTCTAGGAAGAATCATGTATAAGAAAAATCGTGTAGCTATCCTTCCTAAAAAGATTAAGGCATATGAATCTCTTTCAAAAATAATTAAGAGAGCTCAGGAAATTGAATTAAGAATTGCTAAAGAGAGATTGAAATACTCGCCGGAATTTGTAGGATATAAAGGACTCGGTGAAATGCAACTTGAATCAAGAAAAGGAGAATAAAAGTGAAATACGCATATTATCCAGGCTGTAGTCTTGAAAAAACTCAAAGGGGTTACGATGAATCAGTAAGAGAAATTTTCAAAATTCTCGATCAAGAATTGGTTGAGATTGATGATTGGAATTGCTGCGGTGCTACAATCTATATGTCAGTAAAGGAAACCGTTTCGCTTGCCGTTTCATCTCGCAACCTTGCATTAGCTGAAAAAATGAATATGGAAATTTTGGCTCCATGCAGTTCATGTTATACTGTTCTCTCCAAAACGAACAGAATACTTAACTCAATTCCTGAGATGCATAAAGATGTTAATGAGGCACTATCTGAAGCGGGTTTAAGTTACAGCGGAAAAACAAAGATTCGTCATCCACTTGATGTATTGATGAATGATGTTGGGATTGAGACAATCATCAGCAAAATAAAAAAGAATTTAAACGGTTTAAAAATTGCTCCGTATTACGGTTGTCAAATCGTTCGTCCGGAAAAAGGTTTTGACGATTTCGAAAATCCAATTTTACTCGATCAGATGTTTAAAAAGTGTGGTGCAGAAATCATTTATTATCCAATGAAAGTTCGCTGCTGCGGTGGTATGCTGATGACCACATTTGAAGAAACAGCACTGAAGCTGAATAAGGAATTACTCAGTTGTGCCGTTGAAAATGGAGCCGAAGCAATAGTTACAACATGTCCCTTATGTCATTTCAACCTTGAAGCTTATCAAGGAAAAATAAATGAACTCTACAATACCAACTGTAATATTCCAATCCTTTACTTTACACAGTTGCTTGGTATCGCACTTGGAATTGATGGTAAGAAACTTGGAATCGATGGTTCTTTTATACCCATGACTCAAAAAATTTCATCTTTGATGGAGGTTCAATATGCATGACACTCAAAACACGACAAAAGGAAATGGTCAAGTAAAAATCGGCGTTTACATTTGTCACTGCGGTGTTAATATAGCCGCGACTGTAAATGTTGCATCACTTACGGAGTTTATCTCTAAACAGCCAAATGTTACAATAGCTCGCGATTATAAATTCATGTGTTCAGATCCCGGACAAGATTTAATCAAAAATGATATAAAAAATCTTGGTGTAAATCGCGTAGTTGTTGCAGCTTGTTCTCCATTGATGCATGAACTCACTTTCCGCGTTGCAGCTGAAACTGCAGGTTTGAATCGGTACCTCGTTCAAATTGCGAATATTAGAGAACATTGTTCCTGGGTTCATGATGATAGAGAAGCCGCTACTGAAAAGGCAAAAGCATTGGTAAATGCAGCTGTTCGAAGAGTAGCACTTCACCAACCGCTACAAATTAAAAAACAACCATTAAATACAAATACTCTTGTCGTTGGCGGAGGAATTGCCGGAATTCAAGCTGCACTTGAAATTGCGAATGCAGGTTATCACGTTTACATGGTGGAAAAAGAACCGAGTATCGGTGGGAGAATGGGGCAGTTCGATAAAACATTTCCCACACTCGATTGTGCTGCATGTATTCTTACTCCGAAGATGGTATCAGTTGGACATAGAAAAGATATCACGCTTCACACTTATTCTGAAGTTGAAAGTATTTCAGGTTATATAGGAAATTTTAAAGTAAGAGTGAGAAAAAAAGCTCGTTATGTTGATCCGGAAAAGTGTACAGGTTGTGGACAGTGCTGGAGCAATTGTCCTGGAACTCGAATTCCTTCGGGTAGAGCAATCTACATTGGTAGTAAATTAGTAAACGAAAAAACAACTAAACCAAAGGATTAGATATATCAATGATGAAATTAAATGAAATAAGCGAAGCGCTTAAATGTGAAACATTTTGCGGAGCGGAATACTTAGATAGGGAAATAAAATTTGGCTGCGCATCAGATTTGATGAGTGATGTTCTGGCTTTTTCGCGTGCGGGTGCAGTATTATTAACTGGACTTGTGAATATTCAAACAATTAATACTGCATTCCTAGCAGAGATTGAGGCGTTAGTTTTTGTTCGTGGTAAAATTCCCGATGAGCGAATGATTGAAATGGCAATAATTAAAAAGCTTCCATTGATTGGTACGCCGTATTCTATGTATGAAGCTTGCGGAATTCTATTCAATCAAGGATTAGGCTCAACGATGGAGTGTATTTCAGAAAAAGTTATAAATGGATAAAACGTTCACGCGAACTTTTACAGTAGTCGGAAATAATTTTACCGATGCTGGAAAAGTTTCAACAGAAATAAAAATGATTTTGAAACAATTAGGAATTAATTCTACTATTATTAGACGTGTCGCGATTGCATCTTATGAATCTGAAATGAATGTGGTCATGTATGCGAACAAGGCTGATATTTCTTTGGTAGTAAGTCCAAGCGAAATACAAATTGTTGTTGAAGATGTTGGACCTGGAATACCCGACATCGAACTTGCAATGAAAGAAGGATTTTCAACTGCAACTACCGAAATGCGAGAAATGGGTTTTGGTGCAGGAATGGGATTACCAAATATTAAAAGGAATGCAGATATATTTAATATAGAATCGATCATGGGTAAAGGAACAAAATTAAACATCACTGTTTCGTTGAATTGATGATGGAAGAAGAATTTAGATCAATACGAATAGAAAAAGAAATTTGTCATGGCTGTATGTCTTGTATGAGAATATGTCCAACTCATGCTATTCGTGTTCATAGTAACAAAGCTTCACTCATCAAGGAGTTATGTATTGATTGCGGCGAGTGTGTAAGAACCTGTGAGTACAAAGCAATTCTTCCTCTTACAAGTTCATTTAGTGAATTTTCCAAATTTAAATATACAATTGCTTTGCCCTCACCTGTTTTTTATTCTCAGTTCGGAAAAGAGATTCAACCTGGAATATTACTCGAAGCATTAAAGAAGATTGGTTTCGATGATGCATATGATGTTGCCTGTTCATCGGAAGCTGTGAGTATTGCACTACAGGAATATCTTGATTCTAATGAAGGTCCTCGTCCTTTAATTTCTCCATATTGTCCGACGATACTTCGGTTAATTCAAGTTAGGTATCCAAATCTTTTGGAGAATTTGATTCCAATTGAATCACCAATGGAAATTGCTGCGAGGGAAGCTAAGAGAAAGAAAATGCAGGAATTGGGATTAAGCGAGAAAGAGATTGGAGCAATTTACATTACTCCATGTCCTGCAAAAATGATTTCAATTTTATCTCCTCCAAGAAAAAAACATTCGTTTTTAGATGGAACGATTGCAATTTCAGAAATCTATCCTTCCATACTTCAGGCAATTCCGCAGATCACTACTAAGAATGACGTCAAAGAAGTTCGCGGACTTGGACTTGGTTGGCCCATTGTCGGAGGGCAAGTTGCTTCGCTGAAGGCGGAAGAATGTATTGCGATTGGAGGAATAAACGACTGCATCAGAATATTAGAAGATATTGAAAATGGAAAGTTGAGAGATATTCAATATATCGAATGTCATTCATGTCCAAATGCTTGTGTCGGTGGATCTTTAACAATTGAGAATCAATACATCGCTCGCGGAAAAGTTTTGAAGATAGTTGAAAAATACGGGTCACAACCTTGTCAAGAAAGAGAATATATACGCGAGCTCTATAGAAGAAATTTCTTCTCTCAGCTTGGCAAAATTTCAGCAAGTCCGATTAAACCACTTGATGACGATATTTCCAAAGCAATTCAGAAGATGAAACAGAAGCAAAAAATTCTTGACATGCTTCCCAAAATTGATTGCGGAATTTGTGGAGCTCCAACTTGCGAAACTTTTGCTGATGATGTAATCAAAGGATTAACGTGTGCTGATGAGTGTATTATTCTTACAGTTAAAAAGTTTGAGTCGATGTCCGGAAACTTATTTGAAACCGCACAGAAACACAGCAGAAAAATTAAATCAAGATGGGAAGATGAAAAAAAATGAAATTGAGTGAATTAGTTAAACTAGCAAATTTGAAAGTCAAATGTGGAAACGAACATTTAGGAAGAGAAATAACCGGTGGTTATTGCGGTGATTTACTTAGTGATGTAATGGCAAATAGTAAAAACGGGAATATCTGGATAACAATGCAAGTTCATTTAAATATTGTTGCTGTTTCGGTTTTAAAAGAACATTCAGCAATAATTCTTGTGAACTCTCGTCAGCCAAATGAAGATACACTTAAAAAAGCTGTTGAAGAAAATATCCCGATTTTAGTCAGCGATTTACCGGCTTTCGAATTGGCAGGAAAAATCGGTTCGTTCGGAATTGGAAAAAGTTGATGTTAAAAAAGTTTATGGCAGATTTACACATACATAGCTGTCTTTCTCCTTGCGGTGAGCTGAGCATGACTCCGCAAAAAATAATAAATGAAGCAAAGAAGAAACAGCTCGATTTCATAGCAGTCAGTGATCACAATTCTGCCGAAAATATTTCAGCGATTTTGAATGTAGCTGAGAAAAATAGTTTAACTGTAATTCCGGCAATGGAAATCTGCTCCATTGAAGAAGTTCACACTTTAGCATTATTTAGAAATTTAGATTCTGTTCTTGAAATGCAGTCGATTGTATATAATAATCTAAAAGGGAAAAATAATCCGGACGTTTTTGGAATTCAGGTGATTGGAAATGAAAATGACGAAGTCGAAGGATTTGTCGATAAACTCTTAATTGGAGCGACAGAGTTATCAGTGGATGAGATAGTTAATCAGGTTCATTCCCTTGATGGTTTGGCAATTGCTTCGCATATCGATCGGGAAAGTTACAGCGTTATAAGTCAGCTCGGGTTTATTCCACAAAACCTGGA